>JAGRDO010000011.1 GCA_020447005.1 Paracoccaceae bacterium | reverse complement strand
TTCCAAACTGTTGTCAGTGGTGAGCCGTACAGGATTCGAACCTGTGTCCCACTGATTAAAAGTCAGTTGCTCTACCAACTGAGCTACGGGCCCATCACAGGGCGCCTCTTTAGAAAGCTGGAATATTGCGGTCAAGTGCAAAAGCAGGCCGCACTGGCAAATTCGTCGGGTCAAGCGTATATGGCACGCCATGAGAGATGCGCATTCAAAAACCGGTCTGTCCTTCATGAAGATGCATGGCGCCGGCAACGACTTCGTGGTCATAGATTCACGGGAGCGTGGAGCCGTGACCACCTCGGCGCTGGCAGCGGCATTGGGCGACCGGCACCGTGGCGTCGGTTTCGACCAGCTGGCCGAAATTACCGGTTCCGATAGCGCGGATTTCGAACTGACATTCTGGAACTCTGACGGCAGCCTTGCCGGCGCTTGCGGCAATGCGTCACGCTGTGTGGCGGACCATGTAATGACAACGCTCGGCCGTGATCGCATTACCTTCAAGACCGAGCGCGGCATTCTGGCGGCCGTTCGCCGGGCAGACGGCCTTGTCGCGGTGAACATGGGTCAACCGATCCTCGATTGGCAGTCCGTACCCCTTGCCCGGGAAACCGACCTCTTGCATCTTCCGATTTCCGGCGATCCGGCCGCCGTTGGCATGGGCAACCCGCATTGCGTGTTTTTTGTCGACGACGCCGAGGCGGTCGACCTCGTCGGCCGTGGGCCTTCCATTGAACACCATCCGCTTTTCCCGGCGGCAACGAATGTGGAATTTGCAAGTGTGACTGGCCCGGACAGGATACGAATGCGCGTGTGGGAACGCGGTGCAGGCGTTACCCTCGCATGCGGTTCGGGTGCCTGCGCGGTCGCCGTCGCCGCCAATCTTCGTGGCCTCACGGGCCGCAGTGTAACGCTGGATCTCGATGGCGGTGTGCTTGAGATCGATTGGCGCGAAGACGGCGTCTGGATGGCCGGGCCGACCGCGCGTGTTTTCGACGGCGCGCTTCCAGCCGAATTCGTGGCTGCCCACACGTGAAACCGCCGGTATTTTCGACACTCGGCTGCCGTCTCAATGCCTATGAGACCGAGGCCATGAAGGATCTCGCCACAAGCGCCGGGATTGGCGATGCCGTCATTGTAAATACCTGCGCGGTCACTGCCGAGGCCGTTCGCAAGGCGAAACAGGAAATCCGCCGGCTGCGGCGCGAGAACCCGGAGGCAACCCTGATCGTAACCGGTTGCGCCGCGCAAACCGAACCCGGGACCTTCGCGGCCATGCCCGAAGTGACACGCGTCATCGGCAATATCGAAAAGTTGCAGCCCGGGACATGGAACGCCATGCAGGCCCCCGATCTGATCGGCCAGACAGAAAAGATCATGGTCGATGACATCATGTCGGTGACTGAAACAGCCGGGCACCTGATTGACGGTTTCGGTCGGCACCGGGCCTATGTACAGGTGCAGAATGGGTGCGACCACCGCTGTACGTTCTGCATCATACCTTATGGGCGGGGCAATTCCCGCTCGGTTCCCGCCGGTGTCGTGGTCGAACAGATAAAACGGCTGGTCGACAAGGGATTTCTCGAGGTTGTCCTTACGGGCGTAGACCTCACGTCCTGGGGGGCAGACCTTCCCGCCGGTCCGCGCCTTGGCGATCTGGTCATGCAGATTCTGCGCCTCGTACCGGATCTTGCCCGGTTGCGCATATCGTCGATCGACTCAATCGAGGCGGATGACAACCTGATGCGCGCAATAGCTACGGAACCGCGCTTGATGCCGCATCTTCATCTTTCCCTTCAGCACGGTGACGACATGATCCTGAAACGGATGAAACGTCGCCATCTGCGCGACGACGCCATCCGCTTTTGCGATGACGCGCGACGGCTAAGGCCGGATATCGTTTTCGGCGCTGACATCATCGCGGGGTTCCCCACGGAAACCGAAGCAATGTTTGAAAATGCGCTGAGCCTTGTCAACGAATGTGGCCTCACCTTCCTTCACGTCTTTCCCTATTCCCGGCGCGATGGCACACCCGCCGCGCGGATGCCCCAGGTCAAGGGACCGGCCATCAAGGAGCGCGCCGCGCGGCTTCGTGCTGCGGGCGAAGCTGCCCTTGTGCGGCATCTTGCCGGTCAGATCGGCCAGCGTCACCGCATCCTGACGGAGGGCACGCGCAGCGGACGGACCGAGCAGTTCACCGAAGTCGTCTTTTCGAGCGATCAGCCCGAAGGCACCTTGCTCGAACGCGCCATTAAAGGACATGACGGCAACCGGCTCGTGGCCTGATTTTCTGTCCGAAAATATCCTCGGGGGGTGCGGGGGGCAGACAGCCCCCCGTTATTTCTCAAGCCGCAAGCGCTGCGCGGGTTTGTACGATCGCCAGTGCCGCCTCCGCCGCTTCGCGCCCCTTCTGCACGAAATGCGCCCGGTAGATGGCGTTGTGATGGGACGTGTCCTGATACTGGTGCGGTGTCAACGAGACTGACAGGACTGGCACGCCCGTATCAAGCCCGGCCCGCATCAGCCCGTCGATCACGGCCTGTGCAACAAAGTCGTGCCGGTAAATGCCGCCGTCCACGACAAAGGCCGCCGCGGCAATCGCCAGATAGCGGCCTGATCGCGCAAGATCGCGCGCGAGAAGCGGCAATTCAAATGCGCCAGGCACGTCAAACACGTCAATCTGGTCGGCCGGGATGACGCTCTGGAATCCGGCCAAAGCCTGATCGACGATTTCTTTGTGCCAGTTGGCCTTGATGAAGGCATATCGGGTGTGTGTCATGGGTGATCTCCTTTTCGAAAGTGACACGTCACCCAAGGCGATCACGAGCGTCCGGCCCCTTGCGGGGCCGGTTCGCACGTTCTCTTCCATCCGGACTTTCACCGTCGGCCCCGGCCTTGCACCGGATCTGCTGACCCCCGAACCTGTGTCCGGGGCGCTCGCGGGCTCGGGGTCGGGCCCCATACCGCCGGTGGGGAATTTCGCCCCGCCCTGAGAACACGGCAACGATAGACTTGGTGGCTGCACCAGGGCAAGCCTTGCCTGTACAGACTTCGGGACAGCGCTGTTTTGAGTGTTTCTGCCGGGAAGATTGGGCTTGCGGAATCCATCCATGTGGATTTCCTTCGATCAGATCGAGTGACCACCGGATCGGCCATGACCAGACGCCCAAACGTTCTTTTTGTGATCATCGACCAACTTCGAGCCGACTGCCTGTTTGGCAGGCTTGCGGATCATGTCGACCTGCCCAACCTGCGCAGGCTGATGTCGGAAAGCGTCACCTTCCGGCGCCACTACTCGGTGGCGAATCCCTGTGGACCGTCCCGTGCCTCGATCCTCACGGGGCAGTATGCGATGAACCATCGGTCGATCCGGAATGGCACGCCGTTGGGCCAGGATACGCCCAATCTTGCCTCCGAGATGCGCAAGGCCGGATATCTGCCGTTGCTGTTCGGCTATACCGATACGACGCTTGATCCGGGCGCCCTTCCGTCCGGAGACCCATCCTTGAAGACCTATGAGCAGGTGATGCCGGGTTTTCAGGAGGTTGTCGAAATGCGGCTTGAGGAAAGCCAGCCGTGGCGGGCGCAACTGATGGCCAAGGGATACGATGTCCCACCCTATCCCGATATCTTTCGGCCCAATGGCCCTCGTCTGAATGACCCTGCGATCTATCGGGCAGAGGACAGCGACAGCGCCTTTCTGACCGACAAGGCCATTCTTGGGTTGATGGGCCGCAAGCCCGGCTGGTTCGCACATCTGACCTATATCCGCCCGCACCCGCCGCTTGTCGCGCCGGCGCCATATAACAGGATGTACGATCCTTCGGCGTTGCCCTTGCCCGAACGTCTGGGGTCGGTCGAGCAGGAGCGCGCGCGCCATCCGTTTGTTGCGCCCGGCCATTCCGAAAGACCGATGTCGAAGATGGTGGAAGGCTTCGATGATCTTCAAGACAGCGACGAAAACGCCCAGATCCTTCGCGCCACCTATCTCGGGCTGGCCACGGAAGTCGACCACCATATCGGGCGGGTGTTCGAATATCTCAAGGAAACCGGCCAATATGACGACACCCTGATTGTCGTCACCGCCGATCATGGCGAGATGCTTGGTGATCACTACGCCTGGGGAAAATCGACTTTCTACGATGCCGCGTACCACACGCCATTGATCATCCGCGATCCGCAGTTACGCGAAGGCGCTGGAACGGTCTGCGATCTGCCGACCGAAAGCATCGATATCACACCGACAATCCTCGACCGGCTGGGGCTGCCGGTGCCGCATGACATGAACGGCAAAAGCCTGCTTCCGTTTCTCTCCGCTCGGACGCCCCCGAACTGGAAGAGCCACAGCTATTCCGAGCTCGATTTCGGAGAGCCCGGGCGGCCAACAAAGGTGCAGCAGGCACTTGGATTGCCGACCGAATCCAGCAACCTCGCGATCTTGCGTTCGCCGCAATATACGCTCGTCCATTTCAACGGCGGGCTGCCGCCGTTGCTGTTCGACCATCAGGGCGACGGCGAGATGCGCGATCTGGCGGGCGAAGAGAAATTTCAGCCGGTGCTGCTCGACATGTACAGGACCATGGTTTCACACCGCATGAGCCATGCCCGGTCGCGCTTTACCTGGACGACAGTGACGCCAGAGGGTGTATTGCAGTCCCCAAGAGCGTGACCGATCGGGAACCGGGTTCAGGTCACGATCCCTTGGCCTTATCTTCCGGCACGATCTGGCGCTTTGCCGGGCGGGCCCGCGCCACATACGTTGGTTTCATATGAAATTTTCCGCTCTGGAGCAGCATGACGACCGTTCGCGATGAAAAATGCGGCTGCGACTTGCGACTTCGGAGGCCGGGCGGCTGAAACAATCATTTCATCAGCTGAAGTGATGAAACCATCGTTTGTATGAACTTGACGGGCCTTTCCCAAGTAGACCAAGATCAAGTTCCGGGGGGTGTTCACAGAATTGACTCATACCCAACGCAATACAGAAAGCAGCGCCAGACGTGCGGTGCAATAAAAGCAGTGCCGACAACCGGCCACTGCCCAACAACCGGAGGACTCATGAAAAGGATATTGCTTAGCAGCGCGGCCCTTGTGGCTTTCCCGCTTGCGGCATTTGCCAACTGTCCGGCAATTACGGTTGCCGACATGCAGGGTATCGCGCCAGGCGCTTACCCCGAACAGTATGATCTTGCAGAGTTTCAGGCGGCGGCTGGCTGCACCATGGAGTTCAGCGAGAACCCTGCGATCGGCGATCTGAACGGCCGTATCCGTGCGAACCCCGCGCTTCCGCCGCTTGCCGAACGTCTGCCCGAAGAGCCGCTGGTTGTCGTCCCCTATGATTCAGTCGGCAAATATGGCGGGACACTCGACGCGCTGTCGAACGCGACTGAAGCCGGAACATCCGACTTCCTTTCGATTCGTCACGTGAACCTTGTGCGGTATTCGGACGATCTTGAGACTATCGTTCCGAACGTTGCGAAGTCGTGGGAATGGAATGATGACTATACCAAGCTGACATTCCATCTGCGTAAAGGGCACAAGTGGTCAGACGGCCAGCCCTTCACCTCGGCGGATGTGAAATTCTGGTATGACAACCTTGCTCTTGATCCGAACGTCATCGAAAAACCGAAAGACTATGTTCTGGTAGGTGGCGAGCGGATGACGGTCGACACGCCGGACGATGAGACGGTGGTGTTCAACCTGCCGGCACCCAAGCCCGGGCTTCTGGCCCACTTTGCCACGCACTTCGCGCAAGGCTTCCAGCCCAAGCATTTCCTCGGGCAGTTCCATCCGGCAATCAACCCGGACGCCGATGCGCTGGCACAAAGCATGGGGTTCGAAAACGGCTATGCCGTGATCAAGGCCTATTACGGCAACTCGGACTGGACGGACACGCCGACCCCGATGCTGAACTCGCCCGACCAGCTGGCCAAATTGCCGGCGGATTCGATGCCGACCCTGGAAAGCCACTTCGTGGTGTCCGAAACGACCGAAGGCCGGCATTTCGTTGCCAACCCCTATTTCTTCCAGGTTGATACCGAGGGCCACCAACTGCCCTACATCAATGAGCTGGACGAAATCTATGCCAACGACCAGGAAGTTCGTCTGCTGAAACTGGTCAATGGCGAGGCTGACTACAAGACCCAGTCGCTTCAGCTTTCGGACGCGCCATTCCTGCTCGAGAATCAGGAAAAGGGCGGCTATTCGATCCAGCTCAAGCCGAAGATCGCGATGCACGCCTTCTCGTTCAACGTGACATCTGCGGATGAAGAAAAGCGCGCAGTCTTTGGCGATTTCCGGTTCCGCAAGGCGATGTCGATCGCAATCAACCGTGATGAGTTGAACCAGACCGCGTATTTCGGCGAAGGCACGATCCAGCAATATACAGGCTTCTCGCCGGTGCCGGATTTCATTGACGCCAAGTGGAAGACCTTTGCGACCGAGTTTGATCCCGATGGCGCCAAGGCGCTTCTGGATGAGGTCGGTGTCGTCGACAAGGATGGCGATGGCTTCCGCGATCTGCCTTCGGGCGCGCCGTTGGTGCTGAACATGCAGTTCGCCACTCAGGGTATCGCCGGGCAGGTGGTAGAGCTTGTTGCGCAGCACTGGTCAAACGTCGGCATCAAGACGACGGTCAAGGAAATCACGCCGGACGAATATCGGTCGGCCCAGTCTTCGAACCAGCTCGACGTCGGTCTTTGGGAAAAAGGCCAGCCGCTCGGTATCATCCTTGGTAACAACGAACTTTGGGTGCCGCCGTTCGAGAACTATTTCGCCCACCGGACAGGCATGCTCTGGGCCGAATGGGTCGATACGAACGGAGCGAGCGGTGTTGAACCGCCCGACTATGTCAAGCAGTTGATGTCTGACATCAATACTCTGCAATCGACGCCGGCGGGCACGGATGAGTTCAAGGCAACGGCCAACCGGCTTGTCGAAATCATGACGGGGAACCTTCTCTTCATCGGCACCGCGCTGACGCCGGACCCGATCTATCACCGCAATGCGTTGAAGAACTTCCCCGAGTTCAAGACGGCATCCTACGAATACTACCGGACATATCCCTATCGGGCGTCCCAGTGGTATTTCGACGAGTAATGTCGTGAACCCGGTCTGACCACCGGCCGGGGCAGCCCTCTGCCCCGGCCACATGGACCCGCTTCTGGACAGGATCGCCGCAAATGGCCCAATTTGCCCAATTCGCGCTGACACGCGCCATACTGGCGCTGATCACGCTGCTGACGGTCTCGCTGATCGTCTTCACCCTGATGGAGCTGGTGCCGGGCACTTGTGCGGAACGCTATCTTGCCTTCAAGAATACCCAAGGCAGCCAGATCACCATCGCCGATATCGAGGCAGAGGAAAAACGCCTTGGCCTTGACAAGCCCTTTCCGGTGCGCTGGGGCAAATGGGTCTACAGTGTCTTTGTTCATGGAGAGTTCGGGGATAGCTGTATCCTGCGCCTGAACATCAACCAGCTTCTGGCAGACAAGTTCTGGATCTCGCTCGGCATCTGTATGGCGGCGCTGATACTGTCCTACGCGATTGCCATACCCATCGGGATCATATCGGCCAGCTCGTCGAGCCCGGTCGCCAACAACTCACTGCGCTTCGTGTCCTACCTTGGGCTCGCGCTGCCAAACTTCCTTCTGGCGCTGATCATCATGCTGATTTCGACAGTGGTCTTTGGCGACAGTCTTACAGGTCTGTTCTCCAAGGAATACCGGGACGCGGCGTGGAGCTGGGCCAAGTTCGGAGACTTCATGTCGCGCGCCTGGTTGCCGGTCTTCATCCTTGGTTGGTCGGCCACGGCCTTTGCGTTGCAGACCGTCCGCGCACTCATGCTTGATGAAATCGGCAAGCTCTACGTCACCGCCGCCTCGGCGCGGGGCGTATCCGGGGCGAAGCTTCTGTGGCGTTATCCGGCCAAGCATTCGCTGGGGCCGGTGATCAATTCGCTGGGGTTCGACCTTAACCGCATCTTCAATGAACTGCCGATCGTTGCGCTGATCCTGACACTTACCGAAGCGGGTGCACTTCTTTTCGAAAGCCTTGCGCGTTCGAATGATCAGCAGCTTGCCGGCGCGATCATCTTTCTGCTGACCGCCAGTATCGTGGCCCTGAACTTCGTTACCGATATTCTTCTGGCCCTCATCGACCCGCGTGTGCGCCGCGGAATAATCGGATCGTAAGGGGAGGGACCATGCTCTTCAGACGCAAGACAGCCACCGCAGGGGTCGATCAGAGGGCGAAGGAAGCCTATTTCACCGCGTCTCAGGGGCAGCTGATCTGGTCGCGGTTCAAGGGCAACCGGACCTCAATGATCGCTGCCTGGGCGCTGGTGCTGATGATCATGATGGGTATTTTCGCGCCGTTCCTGTCGCCTTACGATCCGACCATTGCCGGGCGCGACGAAAACTATGAAAACGGCGCGCCGCAACTGCCGAAATTCTGGGACGAGAACGGTTTCTCAATCCGTCCTTTCGTCTACGCGACCGAACGGGAACGCTCGATCAAAACCAATTTCCGCTGGGTCGTGACCGAAAACCGCGAGCATCGTCTTTATATGCGGTTCTTCGTTTCCGGGTGGGATTACAAGATCCTGGGCCTCTTGCCAGGCAATATCCACTTGTTCGGACTGGACGAGGGCGGAAAGATTCACATTTTCGGCACGGACGCGAGCGGCAAGGATATCTTCGGGCGGACGCTGCACGCGATATGGACATCTCTGGCAGTCGGAACACTTGGCGTCTTTATCTCTTTCGTGTTGGCGCTGATCATCGGAGGCGTCGCCGGCTATTTCGGCGGCTGGATCGACTCTGTGCTTCAGATGATCACCGATGCAATCCGAACCGTGCCCTCTATCCCGCTCTTCATGGCGCTCGCCGCCTTCATGCCCGATCACTGGTCGCCGGAAACGCGGTTCTTCTTCATCTCGATCATCCTTGGTCTGATCGGCTGGCCTACGCTGGCGCGGCGGATCCGGACGCATCTTTTGACCGAACGGACGCAGGAATATGTTCTGGCGGCCGAGCTTTCGGGGGCCTCATCCGGTCATATCATCCGGCGTCACCTGCTGCCCTCGTTCACCAGCTACATCATCGTCGACCTGATGATCTCATTCCCCTACATGGTCCGCTCGGAAACGGCGCTTTCGTTCATCGGTCTTGGGCTTAAAGACCCGGTCAACTCGCTCGGCGCGCTGATGCAGAACGTCTCAAAGGCGGACGTGCTTCTGAATTACCAGTGGTACTTCATTCCCGTCATTTTCTTCGTCGCGCTCGTTCTTGCCTTCGTCTTCGTTGGCGATGGATTGCGCGACGCCGCTGACCCCTATTCGGATACCAAGAAATGACGGCATTAATCGAAGTCAAGAACCTGACCATCAAGTTCCGCACCGATGAGGGGCTGGTGACGGCAGTAGATGATGTGAGCTTTTCGTTGAACAAGGGCGAGGTGATGGGCCTTGTCGGTGAAAGCGGATCGGGCAAGTCGGTAACCGCCAAGGCTTTGATGCATCTGAATGCACGGAACGCCGTCTATTCACCCGAGAGCCGCATCACACTTCATACCGAAGCCGGCCCGGTCGAAGTACTGAAACTCAAGTCCGCGCGCGATCTGAAGGTCGTTCGCGGCGGCGCCATCTCGATGATCTTTCAGGAACCGATGGCAAGCTTCGCGCCCGCGATCACCATCGGCAATCAGATGATCGAACAGTTGATGCTGCATTCGGACATGTCGAAGAAGCGTGCGCGCGAAATATCGGTCGAAATGCTGGACCGTGTCGGCATTTCGGACCCGGCGCGACGGGTCGATCAATATGCGTTCGAACTCTCCGGTGGCATGCGGCAGCGGGCGATGATCGCCATGGCCCTGTCAACCAGGCCCAAGCTTCTCATCGCTGACGAACCGACGACGGCGCTCGACGTTACGATCCAAGCCCAGGTGATCGACCTGATGAAGGACCTTGTGAGCGAATTTCACATGGGCATCGTTTTCATCACTCATGATCTCGGAGTGATCGCGCAAACGGCCGATAAGGTAAGCGTCATGTATCTTGGCCGCCTGATCGAGGAAGGCCCGGTTCGCGAAGTGATCCGCAACCCGAAACACCCTTACACTCAGGGCTTGCTGGCCGCCCTGCCGAAACTGGACGATCTGGAAGCACCCCTGACCCCGGTCGCCGGCGATATCCCGTCGCCGCTTGAACGCCCGAGCGGATGCGTTTTTCATACCCGTTGCCCAAAGATGCTGGGCGATGTCTGCAAGACAAGATTGCCTGAGCATGTCCCGGTCGATCCGACCCACCGCGTTGCCTGCCATCTTCACCATGCGGAGGTTCCGGCATGAGCGAGACCCTGATCAAGGCCCGGAACCTGTCGGTTGGCTTCAGGATCGGTTCTGGATTTTTTGGCAAGTCAATCCTGAAGGCGGTCGACCACGTCAGTGTCGACATTGAAAAGGGATCGTTCTTCGGCCTTGTCGGCGAAAGTGGCTCGGGCAAGACAACGCTGGGCCGGGCGCTTTTGAAAGCGGTGCCAATCACAGGTGGGACCGCTCACTATATGGATGGTGAAGTCGACTACGATCTGACGACACTGGCGGGCGCGGAATTGAAAGATTATCGCAAGCGCGCGCAATTGATCTTTCAGGATCCGTATGCAGCCCTGTCGCCACGCATGACCGTTCGCGACATCATCGCAGAACCGCTGGAGGTGATGGGCCTAACCAAGACGCGCGAGGAAACCGATGCCCGGGTACGGGAGATCGCCGCAAAATGCCGCTTGAACCTTGAGCATTTGCGCCGCTTTCCACACGCTTTTTCGGGCGGGCAGAGGCAACGGATCTCTATCGCACGCGCGCTCGTTTCGGGCCCGCAATTCATTGTCGCTGACGAAAGCGTGGCTGCGCTTGATGTTTCGATCCAGGCGGACGTTCTGAATCTGCTTAAACAGATCCAGCGCGACCTGAAAATCACGTTCCTTTTTATCAGTCATGACCTGTCGGTCGTTGCCCATACCTGCGACCATGTCGCGGTGATGTATCTTGGCCGGCTTGTTGAATCTGCACCAACGCGTCAACTGTTCGCCGCTCCGCGTCACCCTTATACAAAGGCGCTTTTTTCCGCGATCCCTTCGCTTGACCCCGACGATCGTGGCCGTGCCCAGAAACTTCAGGGCGAAATTCCTTCGCCCACAAACCAGCCTTCGGGGTGCAAGTTTCATACCCGCTGCCCCTACGCGATCGACCGGTGCAAGAAAGATGAACCGGAGCTGGTCAATCCGGGTGACGGGCACGAAGTTGCCTGTCATCGCTGGGCCGAGCTCTTGGCTGAGGAAACGGCCTGACTGGAACGTGATCCGCCACTGTTCTCCGGGTGTTTGCGCCCTGACCGACGCCAGTCGAGTGACGATAGCGTTCGCGAAAACCGCAAAATGGTCGTTCAATCCAGAAAAGTAGGCAATGCCGCGTGTTTCGGTGTTTGCGCCTGCTCTCTGGACCGATCTGGCAGAGAACGCAAACAAGAGGGGCATTGATGTTTACCGTCCATCCGACTGCGCGGCTTCGACCTTCACCGTTCTACGAAGCGACACTTGCCGAAGGTCTTCAAACGGCTTCGGTGTATAACCGAATGATCATGCCCGCCTCATATGGCGACAGGGAAGCCGAGTACTGGCGCCTGATCAACGGTGTTTCCATGTGGGATGTCGCGGTCGAGCGTCAGGTGCAACTGACCGGACCGGATGCCGGACGCCTGGCCCAGATCCTCTCGCCGCGCGATCTGTCAAAATGCAAGGTCGGGCAGGGGAAGTATGTCGCGCTATGCAACCACGACGGTGTGTTGATCAATGATCCGATCCTGTTGAAACTGGACGAAGACCGGTACTGGTTTTCCATCGCCGACAGCGACATCTGGTTCTGGGCGCGCGCTATCGGGGCCGAGCGGGGATTGCGCGTCAAGGTCGAGGAACCCGACGTGTCGCCGCTGGCAGTGCAAGGGCCGAAAGCTGAAGATGTGGTCGCCTCGATCTTTGGCGACTGGGTTCGAGGGGTGAAGTATTTCTGGTTTCGGGAAACCGAGATCGAAGGTATCCCGGTTGCGGTCCAGCGGTCTGGCTGGTCGAAACAGGGTGGTTTCGAAATTTACCTCAAGGATAGGTCGAAAGGCACCCAGCTTTGGAACATCGTCAGGGAGGCGGGTCAGCCCTGGGGTATCGGCCCCGGCGCGCCAACCAGCGCCGAGCGGACGGAAAGCGGCCTTGTCAGTTGCGGCGGCGATACCGACGACACGACAAATCCGTTTGAGGTGAGGCTTGGCAAATACGTCGATCTCGATGTGCCAGATGACACGATTGGCATTCAGGCATTGCGCCGTATCGCCGCCGACGGCCCCCGGCGGCATCAGCTTGGGCTGGTTCTGGAAGGCAATCGGCCTGATCCGCTGAAATTTGCGTGGGAAGACATCCGCAGTGGCGGCCGAAAGGTTGGTGACATGACCAATTGCGTCTGGTCCCCGCGTATGCAGGCCAATATCGGCTACGCGTTGATATCCAGCGCGATCACCCCGGGCATGCCGGTTGAGGTGATGCGTGCGGGCGGGGCGGTCAAGGCAAGGCTGGTCGAGCTGCCTTTCCTTTGATCGCAGGCGTTATAGGGCATTGTCATTTGCGGGCGCTGAATGCAGGACGGGCGGATCATGACGGCCTTTCCATTGTGTCTTTCGGGTGAAACTCTCTTGGCCCGCCCCTCCGGGGCGCTTTACTGGCCGGCACAGTCCTGCCTTGTCGTGTCGGACCTGCATCTTGGCCGGTCGGATCGATATGCAAGAAGGGCAGGCGCCCTGCTGCCCCCCTACGAGATCGACGATACGCTTGCCCGGCTTGACGCCGAGATTGCAGCGGAGACGACGACAACGGTGATTTGCCTTGGCGACAGCTTTGATGACGCGGATGCGGCACAGCTTTCCGAACGCCATCGGTTGTGGCTGGCCCGCCTGCAGGCGGGGCGTCGCTGGGTATGGATCACCGGCAATCATGACCCCGGCCCGGTCGACCTGGCGGGTACTTATCTGGCTGAATTCGTCCTCGGCCCGCTTACCTTCCGGCATATCGCCAAGCGCGGAGCCGAAGGCGAGGTCTCGGGCCACTATCACCCAAAAGTGGGCTTTGCGGGCCGCTTCAGCCCCAGTTTTCTGGCAGATCGCCATCGGATCATCATGCCGGCGTTCGGGACCTATACCGGGGGAATGCGCAGCGCCGACGAACCGCTTAGCGAGCTTATGTCGGCGGATGCCACCGCCATTGTCACAGGGCGAGTGGCCCGCGCAATTCCGATGCCGCGTTAGCCAGGTGCGATGCTACGGGTCAAACTGCGACCGAACGGATCAGGCGGTCAGGCCTTCGGGTTCCGGCAATCCGTTGGCGCGGGCACAAGCCGTCAGCGTGTTGGCAAGAAGGCAGGCAATGGTCATCGGGCCAACGCCGCCTGGAACTGGGGTGATGGCGCCAGCGACCGCGGCGCTACTCTCGTAATGAACATCCCCCACCAACTTCTGCTTGCCGTCTCGCTCGATCCGGTTGATGCCGACGTCGATGACAGTCGCGCCCGGTTTGACCCAGTCTCCGGGGATCATTTCGGGCCGGCCCACGGCGGCAACAAGAATATCGGCGCCGCGACAGACCCCGGCCAGATCCTTTGTGCGGCTGTGCGCGATGGTGACGGTGCAGCTGTCACCAAGAAGAAGTTGCGCCATAGGTTTGCCGACAATGTTGGAGCGCCCGACAACAACGGCGTTCAGCCCGGCGAGTGATCCGTGATGATCGCGCAGCATCATCAGACACCCGAGCGGCGTGCAGGGCACCATGGATTTCTGTCCGGTACCCAGCAGGCCGACGTTTGAGATATGGAACCCATCCACGTCCTTGGCGGGGTCGATCGCATTGATGACCAGATCGGAATCGAGGTGCTTGGGCAGTGGAAGCTGGACCAGTATGCCGTGGACGGCCGGGTCGGCATTCAACCGCGCGATCAGCGCAAGCAATTCGGCCTCTGATGTTTCGGCCGGCAGCTTGTGTTCGTACGAGTTCATGCCGACTTCGACCGTCTGCTTCCCTTTGGAGCGGACATAAACTTCACTCGCGGGATCCTCGCCAACGAGCACGACTGCAAGACCGGGTGTGATACCCCGTTCGGCCTTGAGCTGCGCAACATGCTCGGCCACCTGCGCGCGGACTTTCGCTGCAAAGGCTTTTCCGTCGATGATCTTGGCGCTCATTGCCGCTTCCTTTTCAATTATGTCCAAACCCGTATTTGTCTGCTGTCCCTGACAGGAAGACCATCGGGCGAAGCCGTGGCGGCGGGGCGGTAGAACCAGACCCCGCCGCAACTTTCCTTAGAACAGTCCCTCGACATGTCCGGCGTCATTCAGGCGGATCACCTCGGCCGACGGTACTTTTGGCAGGCCCGGCATTGTCATGATCTCACCGCAGATCACCACGATGAAACCAGCGCCGGCCGAAAGCCGTACCTCGCGTACCGGCACCGAATGACCTGTTGGCGCACCCCGGCGGTTCGGATCAGTGGTGAAGCTGTATTGCGTCTTGGCCATGCAAACCGGCAGATGGCCATAGCCTGCCTCTTCCCACGCCTTCAGCTGGTCGCGGATAGACTTGTCGGCCAGAACCTCGTCCGCGTGATAGATACGCTTGGCGATGGTCTCAACCTTCTGGAACAGCCCCATGTCGTCAGGGTAAATGGGCGAGAAGTTCGCCGATCCGCTTTCCGCCAGTTGCACGACCTTCTTGGCCAGATCGGCTGATCCTTCGGAACCCTTCGCCCAGTGCTGGCACAGGATCGCTTCGGCACCCTGCTGGGCGACGTAATCCTTCACTGCCTGAATCTCGCCCTCGGTATCGCTGTGGAAATGGTTGATGGCGACGACAACCGGGACGCCGAAGGATTTGACGTTGGCGATGTGGCGGCCAAGGTTCGGGCAGCCCTTCTTCACGGCGTCGATGTTTTCGGCACCAAGGTCAGCCTTGGCCACGCCACCGTTCATCTTCATTGCGCGGACCGTTGCCACGATGACGGCCGCCGCCGGTTTCAGCCCGGCCTTGCGGCACTTGATGTTGAAAAACTTCTCGGCCCCAAGGTCAGCGCCGAAGCCGGCCTCGGTCACGACATACTCGCCAAGTTTCAGCGCGGTTTTCGTCGCGATCACGGAGTTACAGCCATGCGCGATGTTGGCGAAGGGGCCGCCATGGACGAAGGCCGGGTTGTTTTCAAGCGTCTGCACCAGATTGGGCTGCATCGCGTCTTTCAGAAGAACTGTCATCGCACCGTCCGCCTTGATGTCCCGGCAGTAGATCGGTGTCTTTTCGCGCGTGTATGCAACAACGATGTCGCCGAGGCGCTTCTGAAGATCTTCAAGGTCGTTCGCCAGACAGAGGATCGCCATGACTTCCGACGCAACGGTGATGTCAAAGCCGGTCTGGCGCGGGAAGCCGTTGGACACCCCGCCGAGCGAAACGACGATGTCACGCAGCGCGCGATCGTTCATGTCCATCACGCGGCGCCAAGTGACGCGGCGTTCGTCGATCTTCAGCGAATTGCCCCAGTAGATGTGGTTGTCGATCATTGCCGACAGAAGGTTATGGGCACTCGTGATTGCATGGAAATCGCCGGTGAAGTGAAGGTTCATCTCTTCCATCGGCACAACCTGGGCGTAGCCACCGCCAGCGGCACCGCCCTTCATCCCGAAGTTCG
>JAGRDO010000079.1:4696-15383 GCA_020447005.1 Paracoccaceae bacterium | reverse complement strand
CTCTTCGACGATTTCGTCGAAAAGGCGGTGAACTGGGTGAACACGCTCAAGCTCGGCAACCCCTTCGACGCGGAAACGACACTCGGCCCGATGGCCAACAAACGCTTCGCCGCCGCCATCCGCGCCCAGACCGACGAAGCCGTGGCGGCAGGCGCCAGGACGCTGATCGAACGGCAGAACTTTCCCGCAGACGATGGCGGGGCGTATCTGATGCCGCAGGTTCTGGTGAATGTCGACCACTCGATGCGGGTGATGACCGAGGAATCGTTCGGACCCGTCGTCGGCATCATGCCGGTGAAATCCGATGACGAAGCCCTGGCGCTGATGAACGACAGCCCCTATGGGCTGACGGCCAGCCTCTGGACCCAGGACCCCGACCGCGCGTGGAACATCGCGCGCAAGATCGAAACGGGCACCGTCTTCATGAACCGCGCCGACTATCTCGATCCGGCGATCTGCTGGACCGGCTGCAAGGATACCGGCCGCGGCGTCGGCCTCTCCAAACTCGGCTATCACTCCGTCACCCGTCCCCGTTCCTACCACTTCCGCAAGGTGAAAGCATGACCGCGCCTACCGCCAACTGGTCCTATCCGACCGCCATCAAATTCGGCCCCGGCCGCATCAGGGAACTTGCCGATCACTGCAAGGCCACCGGCATGAAGCGGCCGCTCCTTGTCACCGACAAGGCGCTGGCCAGCCTGCCGATCACCGCGCAGGCGCTCGACATCCTCGACGCCGCCGGTCTCGGCCGCGCGGTCTTTTCCGAGGTCGATCCGAACCCCAACGAGAGGAACATGGAAGCCGGGCTGACCGTCTACCGCGCCGGCGGGCATGACGGCGTTGTCTGCTTCGGCGGCGGATCGGCGCTCGACCTTGGCAAGATGATCGCGCTGATGGTCGACCAGAAGGTTTCCGTGTGGGAGCTTGAGGATATCGGCGACTGGTGGACCCGCGCCAACCCCGCGACCATCGCGCCGATCGTCGCGGTGCCAACCACGGCGGGCACCGGATCAGAGGTCGGACGCGCGGGCGTCCTGACCAATTCCGTCACGCACAAGAAAAAAATCATCTTCCACCCGAAACTCCTGCCCGCCGTCACGATCTGCGATCCGGAACTGACCATGGGCATGCCGCGCTTCATCACCGCCGGCACCGGGATGGATGCGCTCGCCCACAGCCTCGAAGCCTATTGCAGCCCCTTCTACCACCCGATGAGCCAGGGCATCGCCCTCGAAGGCATGCGGCTCGTCTTCGAAAACCTGCCAAAGGTCTATGCCGATCCGACCGACATCGAGGCCCGCGCCCATATGATGAGCGCGGCAGCAATGGGCGCCGTCGCCTTCCAGAAGGGCCTTGGCGCGATCCATTCGCTCAGCCACCCGGTCGGCGCGGTCTACGGCACCCATCACGGCACCACGAACGCGGTCGTGATGCCGATGGTGCTCGATTTCAACCGGCCCGCCATCGAGACCCGCATCGAAAGCGTCGCGGCCTATCTCGGCATCAGGGGCGGGTTCGACGGCTTCCGGTCCCGTGTCATGGACCTGCGCGCCGAACTCGCTATTCCGGCAAATCTCTCGGTGATGGGCGTCGAGGCGTCCCGGCTCGACGAGCTGACCGAAATGGCGCTCGAAGACCCGTCCACCGGCGGCAACCCCGTGGCCATGACACGCGAGAATACCCGCGCCCTTTTCGATGCCTGCATGTAAATTCTCCATGTAGAAATACCCCGGTGGGGTCCGGGGAGGCAGCGCCTCCCCGGCGCCTTCACCCCGCCCGGCCCTCTCATGCGAACAGTGGCGCGCAGCGGGCGGACTGTCCGCAATTCCACATCAAATGACGGCCGCCCCGCCCCCGCCCGGGCCTGCCCCCCTGACAGCCGTTGACAGCCCGGCGCGTTCCGGGCCATGTCGGCACTCAGTTTCGCATGAGGGTTTGGTGATGAAGATTGCGATGATCGGCACCGGATATGTCGGGCTCGTCTCGGGGGTCTGCTTTTCGGATTTCGGGCATGAGGTCGTCTGTGTCGACAAGGACCCCCGCAAGGTCGAGATGCTGACCCGCGGCGAAGTCCCGATCTATGAACCGGGCCTCGATGTTCTGATGGCCAGGAACGTCGCGGCCGGCCGGCTGACCTTCACCGGCGATCTGGCCTCCGCTGTCGACGGCGCCGAGGCGGTGTTCATTGCGGTGGGAACGCCGACCCGGCGCGGCGACGGCCATGCCGATCTGACCTATGTGATGGCGGCGGCCGAAGAGATCGGGCGCGCGCTGACCGGATATGCCGTGGTGGTGACGAAATCGACCGTGCCGGTCGGCACCAACGCGGCGGTGCGGGCGGTGATCGAAAAGGCGGCCCCGAAAGCCGAATTCGACGTGGCCTCGAACCCGGAATTCCTGCGCGAAGGCGCCGCGATCGACGATTTCATGCGGCCGGACCGTGTCGTCGTCGGTGTGACATCCGACCGCGCCCGGGACGTCATGGGCGAGATTTACAGGCCGCTCTTCCTGCGCGATTTCCCGATCCTTTACACCGATCTCGAAACCGCCGAGATGATCAAATACGCGGCGAACGCCTTTCTCGCGACGAAGATCACCTTCATCAATGAAATCGCGCGGCTTTGCGAAAAGGTCGGCGCCGATGTGAAACAGGTCTCCAAGGGCATGGGGCTCGACAATCGCATCGGCAACAAGTTCCTCCACGCCGGCCCCGGCTATGGCGGATCGTGCTTTCCGAAGGACACATCCGCACTTGCGCGGATCGGTCAGGAATATGCCGCCCCGATCCAGATCGTCGAAACGGTCATCAAGGTCAATGAAGAGGTCAAGCGGCGGATGGTCGAAAAGATCATGGATCTTTGCGATGGTTCGGTGAACGGCAAGACCGTGGCGGTCCTTGGCGTCACCTTCAAGCCGAACACCGACGACATGCGCGACGCACCCTCGCTGACGATTGTGCCCGCCCTTGTCGGCAACGGCGCCAGGGTCCGCGTGGTTGACCCGCAGGGCCGGCGCGAGGGCGAGAAACTGCTGCCCGGGGTCACGTGGCTCGATGATGCCTATGGCGCCGCCGAGGGCGCCGATATCGTGGTGCTTATGACCGAATGGAACGAGTTCCGGGCGCTCGATCTTGTCAGGCTGGCCCGTTCGATGGCGACGGCCCGCATGGTCGACCTGCGCAATGTCTATTCGCCGAAAGATGCCGCCGCGGCGGGTTTCAAGGCCTATTCCTGCGTCGGCCGCTGACGGCGGATCCCGGGCGCTGCCCCGGCCCCCCGAAACAATTTCACCCGGCGGGTCTCAACCGCCGAACAGCGGTTTGAATTCGTCGCGAAGCAGGTTCTTCTGAACCTTGCCCATCGTGTTTCTCGGCAAGGCGTCGCGCAAGGCGATGTGTTTGGGCTGCTTGAAACGTGCCAGCCCCGCGCCAAGGGCGGCGGCCAGATCGGCGGGATCGGGCGCGGCACCCGCTTGGGGCACGACCACGGCCACCACGGCTTCACCGAAGTCGGGATGAGGGACCCCGATCACCGCGCTTTCCAGAACACCCGGAAGCGCGTCGAGCGCCAGTTCGATTTCCTTCGGGTAGACGTTGA
Organism: Paracoccaceae bacterium; assembly: GCA_020447005.1. Lineage (GTDB taxonomy): Bacteria > Pseudomonadota > Alphaproteobacteria > Rhodobacterales > Rhodobacteraceae > Albidovulum. The sequence goes on along the minus strand of JAGRDO010000079.1, from coordinate 11,787 downwards.
AACCGCCCGAGATGATCAGGTCCTTGGCGCGGCCGACAATCGTGACATAACCATCGTCGCCCTGAACACCGATATCCCCGGTGATGAAAAACCCGTCCGGACGCAGTTCCTCGGCGGTTTTTTCCGGCATGTTCCAGTAACCCTGGAAGACGTTCGGCCCGCGCACCTCGATGATCCCGGTTTCCCCGCGCGAAAGTTCGCGCCCGGCGCCGTCGCAGACTTTCAGTTCGACCCCCGGCAGCGGCAGGCCAACCGTTCCCGCCCGGCGCTCGCCATCATAGGGATTGGAGGTATTCATGTTGGTTTCGGTCATGCCATAGCGTTCAAGTATCCGGTGGCCGGTGCGTTCGGTCCATTGCCGGTGCGTCTCGGCCAGAAGCGGCGCGGAACCAGAGACGAAAAGCCTGATATTGCGGACGAGCCCGGGCGTCAGACGCGCGTCACCAAGAAGACGCGTGTAAAAGGTCGGCACGCCCATCATCGCAGTGGCATCGGGCATGGCCCGGATGATGTCCTCCAGATCGAATTTCGGCAGGAAGATCATCGGACATCCCGCCAGAAGCGCAACGTTCGTCGCGACGAAAAGGCCATGGGTGTGAAAGATCGGCAGGGCGTGAAGCAGGCGGTCGCGGTCGGTGAAACGCCAGTAATCGACAAGAACGCGCGCGTTCGACAAGAGATTGTCGTGGCTCATCATCGCGCCCTTTGAGCGCCCGGTCGTCCCCGAGGTATAAAGCAGTGCGGCCAGATCGGACGGGGCACGGTCGGCCACCGGAGGGGGGGCGGCACCCTTTGCCAGGTCAGCGAAATCGCCCCGTCCCTTGGCGGACAGTGTCATCAGCCTGACACCCGCCGCCTTTGCGACGGGCGCGAGCGCTTCGGCGCCCATATCGTCGCAAAGGACCAATTCCGCCCCTGCGTCCCGAAGGAAATACCCCACTTCCGGCGGGGTATAGGCCGGGTTGAGCGGAAGGAAGACCACGCCGCAGCGGATCGCGGCCGCGATCACCGCAAGCATCGCCGGGCTTTTGGCAAGTTGCAGGGCGACGCGATCGCCCGGGCGAAGGCCCGCGGCCATGAAGGCCGCAGCAAAGCCCGCTGACATCTCCGCGAAATCGGCATGGCTGATCCGTTCCCCGTCAGGGAGGATCAGGAAATCGCCGCTGTTACGCTCGTGCTTTCCGAACAATGCATCATAGAGATGGTTCGCCATTGCAGTCCCTTTCTTGCCGAGACCATCGTTTAGACCCTGCACGGAACCCTTTCTAGGGTTTTTGCCGTGGCAGTCCGAGGCTGGCGGCAAAGAGTATCGCGGCGGCGGCAACGATCGTGGGCCCCGCGGGCGTATCGAACCGTAGCGAAGCCCCAAGACCGCCTGCAACAGCCAGCCAGCCAAAGCCGACCGCGACCGCGGCCATCGCCTCGGGCGACCGGGAAAACGCGCGCGCCGAGGCGGCAGGGACGATCAGCATTGCCGCGACCAGAAGCGCGCCGACGATCTTGAGCGAAACCGCGACCACCAGCGCGAGCGAAAGGGTAAGGATCAAGCCTTCGCGCCGGGGATTCAGGCCCGAGGCGACGGCAAGTTCGCCTGAAACCGTGGTTGTCAGCAGGGCGTGCCAGCGCCAGACCAGAAGTCCCAGCACCAGAAACGCGCCCCCCCAGACCAGGATCAGGTCGCGCCAGGATACGGCAAGAATATCGCCGAAGAGATAGGCCGAAAGGTCGATCCGCGCGCCGGGTATCAGGGCAACGGCCACCAGACCAAGGGCAAGGGCGGAATGGGCAAGAACGCCAAGGACGGTATCGGTCGCCCGGCCCCGGTTGCTGAGACCGGCGACCAGAAGCGCCATTGTGGCCGCGATGAACACGGTGCCGACAATCACCGGAAGCGAGGTGGCCAGCGCCAGCGCCACGCCAAGGATCGCCGCGTGCGACGTCGCATCGCCGACATAGGCCATGCGCCGCCAGATGACGAAGACACCGAGCGGCCCGGCCGCCAGCATCAGACCCATGCCGGCCAGAAGGGCGCGCAGAAGAAAATCGTCGATCATGTCCCGGCATCCTCTTTGGCGGGAACCCGGCCCGCGGCGTGGGTATGCCGGTGGCCGGCATTGCCGTCGGCGTGGTCATGACCGTTGGCGTGGTCATGACTGTGGGTGTGGTCATGACTATGGCCGTGGCCATGCCCGTCATCGTGGCTGTGATTGTGGTCATGACGGTAAAGCGCCAGCGTTCCGGCCGTGCCGGTGCCGAACAGCGCCCGGTATTCCGGTGCCTCCGACACGATCTGCGGCGTGCCCTCGCAGCAAATATGTCCGTTGAGGCAGATGACCCGGTCAGACGCGCTCATGACAACGTGAAGGTCGTGACTGACCAGCAGCACGGCGGTGCCGCTTGCGCTGCGCAGATCTTCCAGAAGGCGATAGAACGCGGCCTCCCCAAGCTGGTCGAGGCCCTGCGTCGGCTCGTCGAGGATCAGAATGTCGGGCCGCCCGATCAGCGCGCGCGCCAGAAGCACGCGTTGAAGCTGTCCGCCGGAAAGATCCGACATCTGACGCGACCGGAGATCGCCCACCCCGGTTCGGTCCAGGGCATCGGTCGCGGCATCATCGCTCACCCGGTCGGGCAAGGACAGGAAACGGCGAACGGTCAGGGGAAGCACCGGGTCGATCAGGATCCGTTGCGGCACGTATCCGATGCGCAGCCCGTCCCTGCGGATGATCCTGCCCCGTGCCACCGGCATGGCGCCGACGAGTGCACGGACAAGGCTCGACTTGCCTGACCCGTTCGGCCCGAGGACGGTCACGATCTCTCCGCGATCAATGGCCATATCCACGCCCGAAAGAACGGTCTGCGACCCGTGGCGAATTTCGATGCCGCGCGCTTCGATCAGGTGCATGACGGATCTTCCGCACATGCCGGGCAAATACCGGACGCCTCGATATTCGTGCGTTCGACCCTGAACCCGATGCCCGTCGCGGCCGTATCGACAGCCGTACGGATCGCCAGCGCCGGGGCTTCGGCCACCGCGTCACAGGACCGGCATATGAAAAAGCAGGGCGTATGCTCGGCACCGGGATGCATGCATGCGGCGAAGGCATTCAACCTGCGTATGCGATGCGCCAATCCCTGTTCGACCAGAAAATCCAGCGCCCTGTAGGCGACGGGCGGCTGATTGCCGAAACCGTCCTCGGCAAGCCTTTGCAGCATGTCATAGGCACCCATCGCGCGATGCGACTCCAGCAGGATCTCCAGCGCCCTGCGTCTTACCGGCGTCAACCGGACGCCGCGCGCCCGGCTGATGGCCTCCGCACGGGACAGGACATCGACCGAACAACCGGAATGGTCATGGTGTTCGAATGCAAGGGCCGCATCCGGCGTCTGTTCGTGATCTGGCATGTGCATCACCTGCTTGACTTGTTATGATATAACATATTACACCCCGGCCACTTTGGCAATGAAGGAACGCGGGATGACGATGAAAAGACGGCTGGCGCTGATCGGTATGGCTCTGGGGGCCCTTGCAAATCCGGCACTGGCCAAGGTTCCGACGATTGTCACCGACAATCCGGTTGTCCAGTCGCTGGTGTGGGAGGTTACGGCGGGCATCGCCGCACCAGAGGTTCTGCTTGGCACGGGCGAGGATATCCATGATTTCCAACTCAGGCCGTCACAGGCAACCGCACTCGACAATGCCGATATCGTGATCTGGGCCGGTCACGAACTGGCGCCATGGCTGGACAGCGCCCTTTCCGCGCGCCCGGGGGTATCGTCTCTGGAACTTCTGGACGTCGACGGGACGGCGAAGCGCCCGCCGTCGAACGCCGCGCTGCCCGGGGCCGGGGCACACAGCTCCTCCGAAGACCCCCATGCATGGCTCGATCCCGAAAACGCCGTTCTCTGGCTGGGCGCGATTGCCGAGGCTCTGACCAGGGCCGATCCGGCCAATGCCGCAGAGTATCACGCCAATGCCACCCTTGCGCAGGCGCGCATCTCGGCACTCGGGGCCGATATTTCCGCGCGGCTGTCACCCTATGCCGGTAACCCCCTTGTCGTGTCCCATGATGCCTACGCGCATTTTGCGGGCCGGTTTGGCCTGACCGTTCTGGGCACGATCCGGCTTGGCGATGCGGCCAATCCCGGCGCTCGCCATATCAGCAACCTGCGAACCGCGATTGCCGAGCACCCCGGGATCTGCGTGTTTCCCGAATTCGCGGAACCCGATGACTATCTCGTGGTTCTGACAGAAGGGCTCTCCGTGACCATCGGCGAACCGCTCGATCCCGAAGGGCGGGGCCTGGCGCTCGGGCAGGATCTCTATCGCCAATTGCTTGACGGAATGGCGCGGTCGATCGCGAAATGCCTCGGGGACCAACACCCCTGAGCGACGAAAATGGCCCCTTGCCGGCTTGACCGCGCCACGCAAGGGGCACAGGCTGATCGCCGGCCATATCCGGCCATTCCGAGGGCAGTTCGATGGAAAAAGATCCGGCAATCAACGTCCTGGGTGAAGCCCTGGCGCCCTGTTCGGCAAACCCGCTGACCGGCTATTTCCGCGACGCCCATTGCAACACCTGCGCTGCCGATACAGGCAGCCACACCGTTTGCGTCGTATTGACGGCCGAATTCCTGGCCTATTCGAAATATGTCGGCAACGATCTGTCCACACCGCGCCCCGAATACCGTTTCGCGGGGCTAAAGCCGGGCGACAGCTGGTGCCTTTGCGCCGCGCGGTTCCTGCAAGCGCATGATGAAGGTTGCGCCCCGATGGTCAAACTTGCCTCGACCCATAAAAGGGCGACTGAGGTTGTCCCGATCGAGGTGCTTAATCTTTATCAGGCCGACTAGCGGTCAGGCCACCGCGGCGATCGGAGCGGGCTTTGCGCCCGGCATCGGATCATTGCTTGCCGGCAAGGCGTTTTCATCCATCAGGTCATCGATGAAGAGGCTTAGCAATTGCGGACGGCCGTTGACGCCGGATTTGCGATAGATCGCGTTGGTCTGCGCCTTGACGGTGCCTTCCGCCGTACCGCGCAAGACCGCGATTTCATGCGTGTTCATTCCCTTGATCGCGAAAAGCGCCACGTCCCGCTCGGCGCTTGTCAGCCCCCAGCCCTGAAAGCGTTCATGCATCAGTTCCATGAACGCGCCCGACACCTGGCGCAATTGCTCCTCGGCCCGCTTCTGCCGCGCGATCGAGCGGCGCAGGACGATGACGCCCAGAACCGCGCCGAAAATGAGCCCAAGCGTGGCGCCGATTTCAAGCACTTCGCGGATTTCCCAGTTCAAAGGACGATGGGTAATTCCAAGAAGGGTCATCAGCGTTTCACTGATGAAGATCGTCCCGCAGATCAGCTGGGTCGCAAGAAGCAGGATCAGAAGGACGACGTCACGCATTGCCGCCTCCGCTTACGTTGGACGCCTTCTTTTCCTTGACCGGCTCCTTGGCCTGTTCCTTGACCGGTTCCTTGGCCGGCTCTTTCACCGGCTCCTTGGTCGGCTCGGTTCCGCCTCCACCGGTTCCGCCGGTCTCGCCGCCGCCGGTCTCACCGCCGCCGCCGGTCTCGCCGCCGCCGGTCCCGCCGCCGCCGGTTTCGCCGCCACGGGCGACCGAGCGTTCCTGATCCTTGTTGTTCACGCGGTCGGTAAAGTCGCGCAGAATTTCGTCGGTTGTCGGGTCCAGCACGATCTCGCGCTGCAAGAGACCTTTCGCTGCCCTGATGCGGATCCGCCCGAGCCATGTCCGGCCCCGCTCGACGACCGTATAGCCCTGCGCGGAAAGTTGGCGAAGCACCTCATCCTCGGCCGAGAGAGTCGCCGCTGAAACCTGCGACGCTGCAAGGCAGCAGGCCGATGTCAGAATGAATAGGCGCCTGTTCATGGCAACTCACATCAATAAACCAACTACATAGATCGCCGAACAGTGGGTAAACCCGCAACTTTATTTGGTTTAGGGGTGGTTTGGGTTGCTATTCGCTCAACGATCTTCGTAGATATCGAACATTTCCTCGGAAATCGGCGTAAATCCATCGCAGTCGAAGATCCGTTTGATACCGACAGTACCGTCGACGATTCTCTCGCATTCCAGCGTTCCGGTTGCATCGAAATCGCGGCGGACAATCATCGTGTCACTGCGCGCCTCGATGGAAAGCGAGCTGCGGTTCCAGCGGACATCGAAGTCTGTGAACTCTTCCGCCGAGAGGATGCGGATCTGTTGCTGAACGACGAGACCAAGATTTCCCGTACCCCGGACGATGGAAATACGTTCGGCGGCCGGCGCGGAGATGTTCGCAAATTGAATCATGTCAGCTTCCTTCATAAACCTTTGTTAACCATTCCCAGCGTCGGCATCCCGCCTCGCCGCATGGGTCATAATCTGCCAGCCGATGACACGATTGCGCCATAAACGAAGGGCCGAATGGTATAAACTTGGGTTTATTTCGCCGATTATCTGTGAAACACCGTGGTCAATGGTGAATTTGACGCCCGTATTTTCGCCGGAATGTTGACACTGGCCCGACAGCGTCTCAACCCGATCCGGCCCAGGACTTCAGGGCCTGACACGATACGGATCCCGAAACACGGATGCGAATCGCCCGCCAGACTGTCCGGCGACAGCGCGGCAACCTCGCCGGATCAGGTCTTGATATCGAAACCGAGATGCTTGGCGACGGCGAAAATGTCCTTGTCGCCGCGCCCGCACATGTTCATCACGATGATATGGTCGCGCGGCAATTCCGGCGCGATCTTCATCACATGGGCCAGCGCATGGCTCGGCTCCAGCGCCGGGATGATGCCTTCCAGCGCGCAGCTCAACTGGAACGCCTCCAGCGCCTCCTTGTCGGTGATCGAGACATAGGTCGCGCGGCCGGTTTCGTGCAGCCAGGAATGTTCGGGGCCGATGCCGGGATAATCCAGCCCGGCCGAGATCGAGAACCCCTCCAGAATCTGGCCGTCCTCATCCTGCAAAAGATAGGTCCGGTTTCCGTGCAGCACGCCCGGCCGCCCCCCGGTGAGGGACGCGCAATGCTCCATACGGTCATCCACGCCCTTGCCGCCCGCTTCGACGCCGATGATGCGCACCGAAG
>JAGRDO010000079.1:4254-4581 GCA_020447005.1 Paracoccaceae bacterium | reverse complement strand
CCTTGCCGATGATCGACTGGAAATCCCGGACCATCGCCGGATAGGGATGCGGACCGGCCACCGTGCCGATGCAATAGAACGTGTCACGGACATTCGTGACCCAGTCGCGCAGCGCATCGTTCATCGCATCCTTCAGCGTGCCGCGGCCGGATGTGACCGGCACGACCTCGGCCCCCAGCAACCGCATGCGAAAGACGTTCGGCGCCTGACGTTCCACATCATGGGCACCCATATAGACAATGCACTTCAACCCGAACTTGGCGCAGACCGTTGCCGTGGCCACGCCATGCTGCCCGGCGCCCGTCTCGGCGATGATCCGCGTCTTGC
>JAGRDO010000079.1:0-4206 GCA_020447005.1 Paracoccaceae bacterium | reverse complement strand
CGGTGTGGTTCAGCTCGTCGCGCTTCATATAGATCTTGGCACCGCCGAGGTGATCGGTCAGCCGCTCGGCGAAATACAAGGGGGACGGCCGGCCGACATAATGCTGCCAGAGCCAGTCCATCTCGGCCCAGAACGTCTGATCGGTCTTGGCCTTTTCGTATTCGGCCTCCAGATCAAGGATCAGGGGCATCAGCGTTTCCGACACGAAGCGCCCGCCGAAGATGCCGAAACGGCCCTCGTCGTCCGGACCCGTCATGAAGCTGTTAGGTTGGTCATTGGCCATTGTCGCGCCCCCAGATCTGCATCACCGGGCTTAGCGTGCCCGGACCGTCAGGTAAAGGGATCGGGCCTGCATCCGATGCGATTTCGTGCTAGGATACACGCATTGATTGCAGCGATTTCAGGAGCAGGCCATGCCACGAGGAAGCGTGAGTTTCACCACTTTCAACCTTTATAATCTGAATGAGCCCGGCCTGCCGGTCTACAAGGACACGGACGGCTGGGATCCGCTCATCTATCAGCGAAAGATCGAATGGTCGGCGCAGATGCTGAAGGTGATGCAGGCCGATGTCATCGGTTTTCAGGAACTCTGGCATGAGAAAAGCCTGAAGGCGGTTCTGGACGCCGCCGGGCTCTTGCCCGGGTACACGCCCATCGCACCCGCGGGTCATTCCGGCCAGAAGATTGTCTGCGCGGCGGCCGTCCGCAGCGCGATCCTGACCGGCACACCGCGCTGGATCGAAGATTTTCCCGCCGCCTTCAAGCTGAAAAGCGGTGGCGATGACAGCCAGACCGGCGATATCGAGGTGAAGATCAGCAGCTTCTCGCGCCCGGTCCTGAGGTTGACCATCAAACCGCAATCGAATGCACCCGAGATCGCCGTCTACGTCTGCCACCTGAAGTCCAAGGCGCCGACGCAGATTTTCCGGGAAGGCTGGTATGACAAGACCCGGCACGGCCCCCATTCCGAGGCAATCGGCGGGGCGCTGTCGACAATCCGGCGCACGGCCGAGGCAATGGCGTTGCGGATGATCCTGACCGACGAGATGAAGGGCACCGACACGCCGGTCGTCGTCATCGGCGATTGCAACGACGGCCAGCATTCCAACACGCAGAACATCCTGACCGGGCAGCCGCGCTTTCTGACCACCCTGTCGACGGGCGGGGGCGACAACGACCTTTATTCCGCCCAGACCCTGCAGCAGTATCGCAGCGAACGCGATGTCTATTACACCCATGTCTATAATGACGGGCGGGAATCGCTCGACCACATACTGGTCAGCCAGGAATTCTACGATAACAGCAAAAGGCGCATCTGGTCCTTCGACGGGCTCGAAATCGCCAACGATCACCTGAATGCCGATGACCACAAGGACAGCGGCACCGGCGACCACGGCATTGTCCGGGCACGGTTCGTGCATCGTCCGGCAACCGGCGCGACGGCCTGAAGGCGTCAAATCTGGCGCTTGAACCCGGTATGGGAAGCGATGAAGCCAAGCCCCTCATAGAAGCGGCGGGCATCGCGACGTTCGGAATTCATCGTCAGCTGCATCAGCTTGCATCCGGCCGCACGCGCGCGCGCCTCGGCATCGGCAAACATCGCGGCGCCGATACCCTGTCCGCGCATCGGCGCGGCGACCCGAACGCTTTCGATCTGCGCGCGGCGCGTCGCGCGCAACGAAAGGCCCGTGATGAACGTCAACTGGTAGGTCGCGATCACCCGGCCATCATCGTCGCCAACGATCACGGCATTGCCGCCCTCGGCCGCTATCCGGTCAAAGGCGGCGTAATAGGGCACCAGCGTCTCTCCCTCGCGCGTGGCGCCCAAGGCGTCATCACTCAGCAACGCGACAATCGCCGGAACATCGGACCGTTCCGCCTCGCGAAAGCGGATCATCGCCGGGCCGCTGCGATGAAGGCCCGGACAAGTTCGGCATCCTTCTGGCCGGGGCTGCTTTCAACCCCTGATGCCACATCGACCTGTCGCGCATTGGTCGCGCGGATCGCCTCGGCCACGTTCGCGGGCGTCAGCCCGCCCGCCAGCATCCACGGTTTGCGCCAGACCCGGCCAAGAAGCAGCCGCCAGTCAAAGGCAATTCCGTTTCCGCCGGGAAGGACGGACCCTTTCGGGGCCTTCGCATCGACAAGGATCTGGTCCGCCACCGATTGGAAAAGATCAAGTGCCGCAAGATCCCCGGGCCCCGCCACGCCCAGCACCTTCATGACCGGCAGCCCGTAGCGGCGCTTGATCTCGCTGACCCGTTCCGGGGTTTCCTTGCCGTGAAGCTGCACCATGTCGAAAGGCGCGGCGCCGGTCAAAGCGTCAAGTTCTTCGTCGCTCGCATCGACGACCAGCGCAACCTTGGCAATTCCCGCCGGAACATGCCCGGCCAGCCGTCCGGCAGCGGCGGGATCGACATAGCGGGGGCTCTTGGGAAAGAAGTTGAAGCCAAGATAGTCGGCGCCGGCCGAAACGGCCGCATTCACATCCTCAGGCGTCCTAAGCCCGCAAATCTTGACCCGGGTTTGCATATTCTGTCAGCTTGCCGAAGACCGGCCTTCGAGAAGGGCTATCACCTCATCGTCGGGTCCGGCCTTGTCCTGCCGCAGCTTGCGCACCTCACGTTCCAGCCGGCCGGCCTCGCGCTTGTGCTGGGTGGCCGCAGTGCGGTGCTTGGCTTCGCGGAACCATTCCCAGACGAAACCGATCGCCAGCCCGGCGACGATGCCGGCGAAAATCGCAATGAACAGCGGCACGTCGACCGACCAGCCAATCCCGAGGAACGCATCAAGCTCTTCGGGCAGCAGGCGCAGGGTGACGATCTGGCGATTGGCCGAAGCCACGCCGACAAGGGCGATCGCAAGCAGGGTCAGGAACAGCAGTCGAAGGACACGAAGCATGTGTCTGGTTTATTCTCCGTTCAGGCGGTCCCGCAAGAGCTTTCCGGTCTTGAAGAACGGCACAGATTTTTCTTCCACCTCGACGCTCTCGCCGGTTCGCGGATTACGGCCCGTGCGCGCATCACGCTTCTTGACGGAGAACGCGCCAAAGCCGCGCAGTTCGACCCGATCGCCGCGCGCCATGGTTTCAATGATTTCCTCGAAAATCGTGTTCACGATCCTTTCGACGTCCCGCTGAAACAGATGCGGGTTGTCTTCGGCGATCTTCTGAATCATCTCGGACCGGATCATAATACCCCCCTTGCCGACTGTCTTTGGCAGCAGCCGAGTCTCATTTTCCGCACGACTATAGGCGCAATCTGCCCGCTCACAAACACCAAACCCTTTGGAAAGGTGTCGTTTTTCAGAGCTTTATGGGCCCGATTTGCCCATTTTCTGCGGGGCGCCGCTGTGCCGCGCTGCGGCATCGCCCCCATTCGCGCCGTTTCGGGACGGCGAAAAGCCCCTTCGGCCGTGGCGATTCGGAAAGCGAAAAAGCCCCGCCGGGATCGGCGGGGCTCATGATCTTTTCAACCGGGGGACGTTACTTGTCGCCCGAACCTTTCAGCGCGGCGCCGAGAATGTCGCCCAGCGAAGCGCCCGAGTCGGATGAGCCGTACTGTTCCACGGCTTCCTTCTCTTCGGCGATCTCGCGTGCCTTGATCGACAGGCCAAGACGGCGGGTCTTGCTGTCGACATTGGTCACACGCGCATCGACGTGATCGCCAACCTGGAAGCGCTCGGGGCGCTGGTCGGCACGGTCGCGGGCCAGATCCGAACGGCGGATGAAGCTCTTCATGCCGTTGTATTCGACCTCGATCCCGCCATCCTCGATCGCGGTGACGGTCGTGGTGATGACCGAACCGCGCTTCACGCCGTCAACGGCGTCCGAGAAGGTGTCGGCATCAAGCCCCTTGATCGACAGCGAGATACGTTCCTTCTCGACATCGACCTCGGTGACAGCGGCCTTGACCATGTCGCCCTTGCGGTAGTTCTGGATCGCATCCTCGCCACGCTGTTCCCAGCTGAGATCCGAAAGATGCACCATGCCGTCGATATCGTTCTCGAGGCCGACGAACAGACCGAATTCGGTGATGTTCTTGACTTCGCCTTCGATGACGGTGTTGACCGGATGGGTTTCGGCAAAGACTTCCCACGGGTTGCGCATCGTCTGCTTGAGACCAAGCGAAACGCGACGCTTGGCGGTGTCGATCTCAAGCACCATGACGTCCACTTCCTGAGAGGTGGAGACGATCTTGCCCGGAT
>JAGRDO010000078.1:39234-55085 GCA_020447005.1 Paracoccaceae bacterium | reverse complement strand
CGTCGAGGCCGTGGGCGAAGGCGTCACCCACCTTGCCCCCGGCGACCGCGCCGCCTATGCCAGCCAGCCCCCCGGCGCCTATGCCGAGGCGCGCGTCATGCCCGCCGCTCAGGTCTGCAAGCTGCCCGACGCGATCTCTTTCGATGAGGGCGCAGCCATGATGCTCAAGGGGCTGACGGTCGATTACCTCTTCAACCGGACCACACCCATCGCCCGGGGCGACTGGGTGCTGTTCCATGCCGCCGCCGGGGGCGTGGGGCTGATCGCCTGCCAATGGGCGCGCGCGGAAGGCATCAACCTGATCGCGACGGCGGGGTCCGATGCCAAATGCCAGCTTGCGCTCGATCACGGCGCGTCCCATGCGATCAACTACCGGACCGAGGATTTCGTCGCGCGCGTGCGCGAGATCACCGAAGGGCGCGGTGTCGATGTGGTGATGGATTCGGTGGGCAAGGATACGTTCGAAGGCTCGCTGAACAGCCTTCGCCCGCTGGGGATGATGATTTCCTTCGGCAATGCCTCGGGCCCTGTCGCGCCGGTGGACCTGATGGCGCTGGCCTCGCGCGGATCGCTGAAGATCACGCGGCCGACGATCTTCACCCATATCGCCGATCATGCCACCTGCCAGGAAATGGCGGCGCGGCTGTTCGCCAAGGTCGCGTCCGGCGCGGTGAAGATCGCCATCGGCCAGCGCTTCCCGCTGGATCAGGTTGCGGCGGCCCACCGCGCGCTTGAGGCGCGGGCGACGACCGGGTCGACGATCCTGACGCTCTAGGCCCGCAGGCGCAAGGCCGGGCCGGGTTTTACTCGGCCGGGCCGGGCGCGGCGCGGCGCAGGCCGAACCAGCGGCGGCGCGGTCTGGTTCCGTCGCTGTCCGGGCGCCTGTCGCGCGAGGTCAGCATCAGAAGCGACGGGGTGACGATCAGCGTCAGCACGGTGGCGAAGGCCAGACCGAAGACGATGGCCGAGGAAAGCGAGATCCACCATTGGGTCGACGGCGCGCCGATCGTCGTCTCATGGCTGAGGATCTCGAGGTTGACGCCAAAGGCGATGGGCAGCACGCCCAGAATGGCGGTGATCGCGGTCAGCACGACCGGCCGCGCCCGTTCGCGGCAGGTCTGCAGGATTGCATCGACCTTCTCCATGCCCGCGCGCCGCAACCCGTCATAGGTGTCGATCAGCACGATATTGTTGTTCACGACGACGCCCGCCAGCGCGATGATCCCGATCCCGGTCATCACGATGCCGAAGGGCTGGCCCATGATCATCAGGCCAAGGAAAACGCCGATCGTGGACATGATGACGGCCGAAAAGATCAGCCCGACCGAGATGAAGCGGTTGAACTGCGCCAGAAGCACCACGAAGATCAGGAACATCGCCGCGCCAAAGGCCTTCATCAGGAAGGCGCCGGCTTCGGCCTGTTCCTCGTCCTCGCCCGCCAGCTGCCAGCGGATGCCCGCATCCTCCAGCCCCGAGGCGGCGAGTTTTTCGGTGATCGCCTGACGCACGGGATCGGCCTGCACGCCCTCGCGGATATTTGCCTGAACGGTCACGGTGCGCCGCCCGTCGATCCGGGTCAGCGTGCCTGTCGTCGGCACGGCGACGCGCTTCACGAAATTGGCGATCGGGATCGGCCCTTGCGTGGTCTCGATCCGCAACTGGTCCAGCGACGAGATCGTGCGCTGGTCGGGCGGCAGGCGCAGGACGATATCCACCGCGTCATCCGACCCGGCGGGCCGGTAATCCGACAGCTTCAGCCCGCTTGTCACCAGTTGCACGACCGCGCCGACCGAACCCGGGAAAACGCCGTAGCGCGCGGCATCCGACCGGTCGACGCGGATTTCCCAGTCGATCCCCGGCGGCGGCAGGCCGTCGTCGATGTCGATGACCTCGGGGTGCCTGGCCAGCTCCTCCGCCACCAACCGCGCGGCGTCGTCCAGCCCGGCCGGGTTGGTGGCCGACAGCCGCACCTGAATGGCCTTGCCGGTGGGCGGGCCGGCCTGCGGCACCGAAACCTCGATATCGGCCCCCGGGATGCCCGTCATCGCCTCGCGCAGATCGGCAAGGATCGCATTGGCGTTCTTGCGTTCGCGCCAGTCGACGAATTCGTACTGGATGACGCCGACCACATCGGCGGCCACGTCATTGCCCGCCCCCCCGGCCTTGCCCGAACGGGTATAGACGGTCTTCACACCCGGCCAGCCCAGAATCCGTTCCTCGGCCTGCCGGGTCAGGGCGTCCTTTTCGTCAATGGACAGGTTGCCGCGGGCATGGACGTAAAGCAGGCCGTAATCCGGTTCGACATCGGGGAAGAACTCCACCCCCTTGCCGATCTGGCCATAGGTGTAGGGCACGGCAATCAGCGCGGCGACGGCGGTAAAGGTCACGATCCACGGATGCCGGATCGCCCGCGCCACGAAGCGCATGTAAAGCCCGTCCTTCACGTGCGCCTCTTCCTTCACCGGCTTGGCGATTATGGCGCCGATGGTGGGGGCGAAGTAAAGCGCATAGACAAGCGAGGCCGACAAGGTGGCGATCAGCGTGATCGGCATGTATTTCATGAACTCGCCGACGATGCCGGGCCAGAAGAGAAGGGGCGAGAAGGCCGCGACCCGCGTCGCGGTGGCCGCGATCACCGGTCCGGTCATCTTGTGCGACGCCATGGCAAAGGCCTCGCGCTTGCCCATGCCTTCCGACATCCGCCTTTCGGCAAACTCGGTGACGATGATCGCATCGTCGACCAGCATGCCGACGGCAAGGATCAGGCTGAAAAGGACGACGATGTTCACCGTCAGCCCCGCCAGCTGCAACCCGAGGATGCCGATCAGGAACGATGCGGGGATCGCCAGCCCGATCAGGATCGAGGCGCGCCCGGACAGGGCAAAAAGGATCACGATGAAGACAAGGATCACCGCCGTCAGGACCGAATTCTGAAGGTCGGTCAGAAGCTGGCGGATCGTCGTCGACTTGTCCTGGCTGAAACTGACCTCGGTGCCTTCGGGCAAGAGCTTCTGATACTCTTCCGTGACCTTCTTCACCGCATCGACGGTTTCGATAAGGTTGGCGCCGGTGCGTTTGGATACTTCGATGGCGATGGCGGGCCGTCCGTCCAGACGCGTGATCGTCTCGGGGTCCTTGTAGGTCGACCTTACCGCGGCCAGATCGCGGGCCCGCACGATCGCGGTGCCATTCGACAGGACCGGCAGGTTGGCCACGTCCTCGACCGTCTCGATCAGCGACGGAACCTTGATCGCATAGCGGCCTTCCTCGCCTTCCAGCGCGCCCGCCGCGATCAACCGGTTGTTTGCCCCGATCCCCGCAATCAGCGCATCGGGCTGCAACCCGTAAGAGGACAGCTTGGACGGATCGATGATCACCTCGACCACATCGTCGCGAACGCCTTGAAGCGCCGCATCCAGAACGCCCGGTATTTCCTCGATCCGGTCACGCAATTCGCGCCCGGCCTTTGCAAGGATGCGTTCGGGCACGTCGCCCGAAAGCGATACGACCAGCACCGGAAACTCCGAGATATTGACCTCGTTCACCGTCGGTTCATCCGCGCCCTGCGGCAGGTCGCGCTTGGCTTCGGACACTTTCGAACGCACGTCATCCAGTGCCTTTTTCAGGTCGGCCCCGGCCTGAAACTCCAGCAGGACGAACCCCCCGCCCTGATAGGCATTGGCCGTCATCTCCTTGATGCCGGCGATGGTCTTCAGCGAGGTTTCCATCGGGCGCAGAAGCAGCCGCTCGCTGTCTTCGGGGGAAATGCCCTGATAGCCAAGGCTGACATAGATGATCGGAATCTGGATGTCCGGCTCGGCCTCTTTCGGGATCGAGACATAGGCCTGCGCCCCGGCGATCATCAGGAAGATAAGGACAGAGATCGTCAGCCGCGCATTGCGGATTGCCGTTTCGACCAGTCCCATCGGCTTACTCCCCGGCGCCGGCGGAAGCCACCGTCTTGACCGAAACCGCCTCGCCGTCGCGCACCAGATCCTGACCCGACACGACGATCTGCACGTCTTCGGGCACGCCCGCCAGCACCAGACCGTCGGGAATGTCATCGATCAGCTCGACCGAGGCGAACCGCGCCACGTTGTCGGCCCCGACGACGCGCAGGCCAAGTTCGCCCTGTTCGGACAGCGTGATGATCGAACGCGGCACGATCACGGCGCGCTCGGGCTTCGTGTAAAGGCGCACATCGCTGGTCATCCCGGCGGGAATGGCCCCTTCGGGATTGGGCAGCGCCACCTCGACAGGATATGTCCGCGTCTGCGCGGATGCTTCGCGCGCCAGATGGCGGACGGTGCCTTCAAGCGCATCGCCGCTGACAAGCCGGACATTCACCTTGTCGCCCACGGCGACAAAGCCCACGTCGGTTTCGCTGACTTCGGCGCGCACCACGATGGGGTCCAGCGCCAGCAGGGTCGCGATGGGCGTGCCCGCGGGCACCCATTCGCCCCGTTCGACATCAAGGCTGTCGATGATCCCGGCAAAGGGCGCGCGCAGGTTCAACCGGTCGGCCGCCGCCTCGGCCTGGCTCAGCGCGGCTTCGGCCGCCGCCTTGTCGGACCGGACCTTGATCAGTTGCAGTTCGGCCGTGTTGCCCGAGCGGAACAGCTTCTCGGCCACTTCCAGTTCCTGCGCCCGCTGCGCAAGCGTGGCCTCTGCCGTCGTCACCGATGCCGCCACATCCGTGCCCTCGACCGACATGACGATATCGCCTGCCGCCACCCTGTCGCCCTGACCGATCGGCAACCGGTCGATGATGCCCGATGACCGCGCCGCCAGAACCGCCTTCTTGTCCGCGCCCGTCACGCCAGAGAGGCGGATTTCGCGGGCATGATCGACAAAGACAGGAACGATCGCGGCCACCGTCCGCAGGGTCGCATCCGGCTTGGCCGCCGGGGCCTCGCCGGCGGTGCCGGTCCCTGCCGCGGGTTCGGCCGCACTTGCGGATTCGCTGCCGATAGAGGCGAACTTTCCCGTCGCGATCCATGCCGTCGCGGCCACCAGGACAAGGACTGCAACAATCTTGTGCGTGCGAATTCGCCCCGACATGACTAAAATTCCTGTTCGTTCGGCAAGGGACACCGGCGTGAAATCCGCCGGCAACCTAGCACATTGCCCGCCGGCCCGACACTATTTGCGCGATAAACTGGAAAGTTCAATATGAACGGCGCCCGTTTCGCCTGAATTTGCCAGGCTTCCGTAACGTCAAGCGTCCGGCATGTCGACGGAAACCGCGGCAAGTATCCCGGCAAAGGCCACCGCCGCCGGGGGCAGGCGTCGGCGCGCGCTTGTCACCATGGCAAGGCACCTGCTTGCCTCGGGCACCTCCGGCGCGAAAAACCGCAGGTTCCCGGCGATGCCGCGCATGACCCGTTGCGGCAGGATGGTGGCCCCCAGCCCGGCCTCGACAAAGGCCAGCAGCGTGGTCGTGTTCAGCGCAAACAGCGTGCTGGCGCCCGTCAGGTCCCGAACCGCCGCGTGTTCGACCAGAGCGTTCAGCGGATTTGCGACAAGCGGACCCTTGCGCAGGGCATCCCAGCCCTCGGCCCGCGCATGAAACACCGCGCTGTCGGCCCGGGCGACAATGCCAAGGCGGTCGCTTCGCAGCGTCACCTGATGCAAGCCCGGGTCTTCAGGCTCGTCCCTGTCACCGGCAGCCGACACGATACCGATATCGGCATCGTCATACAGCAGCCGGCGCCTGACCTCGGCACTGTCGCCGTCGCCGATTTCCAGCCGCACATCCGGCCGGTCGCTGCTGAACCTGCCGATCGCCTCCGGCAGAAGGGTTATCGCCGCCGAAGGCACCGCGACCACCCGGACGATCCCGGCCGTCGAACGCGCATGTCTGCCGATGGCCTCGGATGACCGGTCGAAGGCATCGAGCGCGCGGTTGCATTCCTCCAGCACCCGCAATCCCAACGGCGTCAGCCTGTTCTTGCGGTCCGTCTCGAAAAGCGGCGCGCCGATATGCGCCTCGAACTGCGCCAGTGTCATCGACACGGCCGATGCCGTGCGGCCCAACGCTTCCGCGGCCCCCGCCAGGGTTCCGTGGCGGGCGACGATCCGAAAGCAGCGCATCATGTCCAGTTTCAGTGACATTTTCAGATTATCTGAAAATAGCTTCAATACTTCAAGATTGATTGAAGCAATGCCGGCGGGTTACTGAGGGGTAACGAAAAGGGGAACCCATGTCGCCCAACACGCAGCTTTATATCGCGGGCCAATGGCAGGCCGGCGCAAGCGAGATCGAGAACCGCAACCCGTCCGATATCACCGACCTGATCGGCACTTACGCGCAGGCCAGCGCCGCCCAGCTTGACGCCGCGCTTGATGCCGCCCGCGCGGCCCAGCCGAAATGGTGGGCCGCGGGCATCCAGAAACGCCACGATGTCCTGATGGCCATCGGCACCGAACTCATGGCGCGGGCGGGCGAGATCGGCGAAATGGTGGCGCGCGAGGAAGGCAAACCGCTGGCCGAAGGCAAGGGCGAGGTCTATCGCTCGGGCCAGTTCTTCACCTATTTCGCGGCCGAGGTTCTGCGCAATCAGGGCGATCTGGCCGAAAGCGTGCGCCCGGGCATCGAGATCGACGTGCGCCGCGAACCCGTTGGCGTCGTCGCCATCGTCAGCCCGTGGAATTTCCCCATTGCCACCCCGGCATGGAAGATCGCCCCCGCGCTCGCCTTTGGCAACGCGGTGGTCTGGAAACCCGCGAATGTGACGCCCGCCTCTGCCGTGATGCTGACCGAAATCATCGCCCGGCAGGACATCCCGGCGGGGCTATTCAACCTTGTCACCGGATCGGGCCGCGCCATCGGCCAGCGCCTTGTCGAAAGCCGGGGGGTCGATGCGATCAGCTTCACCGGATCGGTCCCGGTCGGGCGCGGCATCGCCGCCACCGCGATGGCGAACATGACGCGGGTCCAGGCCGAAATGGGCTCGAAAAACCCGATGCTGATCATGGAGGATGCCGATCTCGACCTTGCCGTCGCCCATGCCTCGGGCGCGGCCTTTGGCGGCACGGGGCAGAAATGCACCGCCGCCTCGCGTCTCATCGTTCATGAGAAGATCCACGATGCCTTCGTCGAAGGGCTGGTCAAGGCGGCCGAGGCGCTGAAGGTCGGCCATGCGCTGGCCGAGGGCACCCAGATCGGCCCCGTGGTCAGCGACAGCCAGTTGCGCCAGAACCTCGATTACATCGCCATCGGCAAGGCGGAAGGGGCCGAGCTTCTGACCGGCGGCACCCGGCTCGACCGCCCGACCGATGGCTATTACATGGCGCCCGCCGTCTTTGCCGGAACGCGGAACGACATGCGCATCAACCGCGAAGAGATGTTCGCCCCCATCACCTGCGTGCAGAAGGCCGGCAGTTATGACGAGGCGCTGGCCCTCGCCAATGACAGCGAATTCGGCCTGACCGCCGGGATCATGACCCGCAGCCTTGCCCGCGCCAGCCATTTCCGCGCGAACATGCGCGCGGGCTGCGTGATGGTGAACCTGCCAACGGCGGGCACCGATTACCACGTCCCCTTCGGCGGGCGCGGCGCCTCGTCCTTCGGGCCGCGCGAACAGGGGCGCTACGCGGCGGAATTCTATACCACGGTCAAGACCGCCTATGTGGCGGCGGGCAGCCCGGAATGACCCCGCTGATCGACGGGCTGCAATATGCCAACTGGTCCGAAAAGATCTTCCGCCAGATGCGCGCCGGCGGCGTCGATGCGGTGCATGTCACCATCACCTACCACGAAACCTTCCGTGAAACCGTGCTGCAGATCGAAAAGTGGAACCGCTGGTTCGAACGCTTCCCCGACCTGATCTTTCAGGGCTTTTCGGCCGACGACATCCGTCTTGCCCGCGAAACCGGCCGCACCGCGATCTTCTTCGGGTCGCAGAACCCTTCCTGCATCGAGGATGACATCGGCCTTGTCGAGGTTCTGCACCGGCTCGGGCTGCGTTTCATGCAACTGACCTACAACAACCAGTCGCTGCTGGCGACAGGGTGTTACGAGGCCGGGGACGGCGGCCTGACCCGCATGGGGCGCGAGGTGGTGGCCGAAATGAACCGCGTCGGCATGGTTGTCGACATGAGCCATTCCGGCGAACGCTCGACGCTTGAGGCCATCGCCCATTCGACCCGGCCCATCGCCATCACCCATGCCAATCCGGCCAGCTGGCACAAGGCGCTGCGCAACAAATCCGACACCGTGCTCAGGGCCCTTGCCGAAAGCGGCGGAATGCTCGGGTTTTCGGTCTATCCGCATCACCTTCAGGGGGGCAGCGCCTGCACGCTGGAAAGTTTCTGCACCATGATCGCGCGGACCGCCGGGCAGATGGGCATCGACCGGATCGGCATCGGCACCGATCTTTGTCAGGATCAGCCCGACAGCGTCGTCGAATGGATGCGGGTCGGGCGCTGGACCAGGAAGATCGACTATGGCGAAGGCAGCGCCGCCGCCCCCGGCTTTCCGCCGATGCCCGAATGGTTCCATGACAACCGCGATTTTGGCAGGATCGCGGGCGGGCTGAAGGCGGCGGGCCTGTCGGATGCCGATATCGCCGCCGTGATGGGCGGCAACTGGATGCGCTTCATGGCCGACAGCTTCGGCCCCGCGAAAGGATAGCATCATGAGCGGCAGGGCCAGCGCGGCTGACGATCCGCTGTCGGAATTTCGCAGACCGCCGGATACGGTGATGCGGCTGGCGCGGATGGGCAGCGCGCATCCGATGCGGCTGTCGTTCCTGCGCGTGCTTTTGCGCCGGCTCCGCGCCGAAAACTGGCGCTTTGACCGGCCGGTCTGGGACATTGACGCAAAAGGGGTCGGCCGCGCCGTCTACCGCGCCATCGGCCCCGCGCGGACCTACAGCCTTGTCGCCTTCGCCCATGACCTGCCCGATCACATGCGTTCCGACCGGGTGATCGCCACGGCATGGGACGCGACCTTCTGCCTCTTCGACGGCACGCCGACACCCGCCGATCTCGACCGGCTTCAGGCCAATGTGCCCTTGCAGGAGGCCGGGCGCATCACGCAAAGCGAACTGTCGCTCAGCCGCGCCAACCGCTCGGTCCGGCTTTTCGCGCATGTCGTGGCGCGGCTGGCGGCCGGCCGGCAGCCCGACGCCGACGAGATCGACGCGGTCGGCTATCTCATGCGCACCACGGCGGTCTACGGCTCGGGCAAGTTCGGCGCGGCCGACCGCGGCGTTCTGGCCGCGCGGGACGAGATGCGCGGCCCGTTTCAGGCCGAGATGCTCTCGGTCTGGCTGACGCGCGCCTTCACCGTCGATCTGGCCGAACATCTGGCGAAGGCAGAGGGCGGGGCAGGGGCGGTGCGGATGGCACCCGACCTGCGCCGCAGGCTTGGCGTCGGCAATTCCACCGGGCTCGGCATGGCGCCCTTCCTGATCCGGCACCCGGTTCTTGTGAACAACTGGATCGCGGCACGCGAAGAGGCGCTGGCCCGGGTGCGCGCCCAGCCCGGGGCCACGCCGGAGACCGTGGACGCGCTGGCAGCCGCCCTTGCCGCGGCGCAGGCCAACCACGCGCATTGGCGCTCGGACCACCCCGCCCAGACGGCAAGGCTTGCCGATCTCGGGCGCGATCTCGGCCTGATCGGCACATATCTTGCGGCATGGCCCGGCACCGGCGAACGGCCCTGGGACGCGCTCTGGCGCTGGGGCGAGGATACGCTCAGCCTTGAAGGGCAAGAGGCGCTTCTGGCGATGATGCTGGAACCGCACGGCCCGCTGGTGGACGGGCTTGCGGATTGCATGGACGCCGATGAGACCGCCGATTTCCGCATCGACGGAACGCGCAGCCTTGCCGATGTGCGCTCAGCGCTCGCGCACCATTACGGCTGGGCGATGGCCCGCGATTATGACGATCCGGCCGAGGTGGAGCGATTCTGGTACGTGTCCGAGGAAAAGCTGGAACCACGGCTTGGCGACCGCTTCGCCGAGGCGGGATCGGCGCTTGAACTGCCGCTCTGCATCGGCTGGCATGCCGCCGCGATGGCCGGCGCGCTGGCGGACTGGACGGGCACGGGCAGACTGGCCGAATTTCTTCTGGCCCATCCCGAACACCGGCTGATGGCGCGGCGGCTGCAGATGGCGGCAACACGCCCCTATGCCGAAATCCGCGACAACCTGATCGCCGCCGACATGCTGCCCATCGACCTTCTGCGCTGCAAGCTGGCCTTTTTCGGCGCCACCCGTTTCGATCCGCGATCCGACCGCTGGGTGCGCATCGCGCTTTTCCAGAACATGCCCTATCCCGATGAGCTGAACGCAAGGGACGCATCATGACGACCATCGCCAATGATCCGGCGCATCCGGGAACCGCGCCGGCCGGGAACGCGAAGGCGCTGATGCTGACCCTGCCCGAGATTCAGGCGCAGGCCATCAAGGCCGCGCGGGGGGCGGGGCGCAGCTGGGGCATGGCCGAAGAGGCGGGTTACGCCGCCGTCTGGCTGGCCGCGTCCGGGATCGACGGCGCGATGCTGCTGACCCGGCATCTGGAGGCGACGGACGGCGTGGACTGGGCCGCGATCGCGCCGCGCGCAACGCCCGAAGGGCCGATACGCCACGCGGCCGGGCCCGCGATGTGCCCGCTCGCGGCAGGCGCCTATCTGTCCGACAGCGCCGGCACGGGCGCAGAGGGGCGCGAGATCGAGAACCTCGCCTTTCCTGTCCTGATCCTGCCCTTTCTCGGACTTCTTTCAGGGGCCACGGGCCGCGAACAGATCCTGACATGGGCAGGCGGCACGGTCGCCGTCTGCGCCGAAGGGCCGGTCGCGCCCGGGGCGGCACGGGCACTGGCCGCCGAGGCCGGGCCCTGCACCGTCCGTGTCCGCCCGGGTGGCCCGTCGCCGGTTGCCGCGCGCCGCGCGACCGGGCTGGCGGTCCTGCACGCCGACTGGCTGCGCTTTGATGCGCTGGCCCGCCGCACCTATGTGCCGGCGACCGCGACGTCGCGCGCCGATGCCGGTGCGGGGGGCAGCGATAACGACTGACGGGCCGGCCGCACTGGAAATGACCGGGACGGGGCGCTAAGCTCCGGCGCGGCGCAAGGCGCTTTCGCCGGGGCAGGAGGGGTGCGATGGCACGGTCGGTCGATCTCAATTCCGATATGGGCGAGGGCTTCGGGCGCTGGCCGCTGGGTGAGGATGCCGCCCTTCTCGATATCGTCACCTCGGCCAATATCGCCTGCGGCTTTCACGCGGGCGACCCCGATGTAATGGACCGGACGATGCGCATGGCCGCCGCGCGCGGCGTCGGCATCGGCGCGCATCCCGGCTTTCCCGACCTTCAGGGTTTCGGGCGGCGGCGCATGCACATGCCCGACGGAAGCCTTGCCAGCATGATCCGCTATCAGGTCGGCGCGGCGGCCGCGATGGCGCGGGCCGCGGGGGCAGAGCTTGCCCATGTGAAGCTGCATGGCGCGCTGTCGAACATGGCCTCGGAAGATGCCGCGATGGCCGGGGTCTGCTACCGCGCCGCGCTCGAAGCCGCCCCCGGGGCGACGATGGTGGTGCTGGCCGCGACGGCGCAGGAAGCGGCGGTTCGCCAGATCGGCTGCCCCCATGCGGCCGAGATCTTTGCCGACAGGGCCTATAACGACGATGCCACGCTGGTTGACCGGGCGCTTCCGGGATCGGTGATCGGGAACCCGGCCGAGGCGGCGGCGCGTATGGTGGCGATGGTCGGGGAAGGCGCGATCATCGCGGCATCGGGCAGGCGGATCGCGACGAGGATCGACACGATCTGCCTGCATGGCGACACGCCGGGTGCGGTGGCGATGGCCACCGCGGTACGCGCGGCCCTGACCGAAGCGGGCATCCGCGTGGCCCGGTTCTGAAAGGTTGTCGGATCGCCCCCGGCGATCCGACCCGGGCGGGGGGCGCCGCCCCCCGGACCCCCCGGAGGTATTTTCGCCACGATGAAGGGAAGGGTCAGCTGCCGCGATAGGTGGAGAACCCGAAGGGCGAGAGCAGGAGCGGGACGTGGTAATGCGCCCCGGGGTCCGAGATGCCGAAGCGGATCGGGATTTCATTCAGAAAACGCGGGGATTCGGCCGGAACCCCGGTCCTGTCCAGATAGGCCCCGGCATGGAAAACGAGTTCGTATGTTCCTGTCGCGAAATCCGCCTTCGGAAGAATGGGCGCGTCGGTCCGGCCGTCATCGTTGGTCACCATCCTGACGACCAGATCGCGCGACCCGGCGGCGAGCCGGAAAAGCTCGATCGTCAGCCCTGCGGCGGGGACGCCAAGGGCGGTATCCAGCACATGCGTCGTCAGATATCCCTCTGCCATTTCCTTGCACTCCTCGTCATTCGGTTTTCCGGTTCTAGCTGAAATGCCGAAGGCCAGTCTATCGGTTTTCACATCAAGTGCTTATGTATTAAATTGATAATGCCGTCGGCATTCAAAAGGTAAGAAGCTTGAGGGAGAAACCGGAGTGGGCTTTCAGATGAACCGCTATCCACGAGATATGTCGGGCTATGGCCCGAACCCGCCGGACGCAGCCTGGCCCGGCGGCGCCAAGATCGCCGTGAGCCTTGTGCTGAACTACGAGGAGGGCGGCGAGAACTGCATCCTTCACGGCGATGCCGCGTCCGAAGCTTTCCTGTCGGACATCCCGGGGGCCGCGATGTGGCCCGGGCAGCGCCACTGGAACATGGAATNNNNTCGATCTACGAATACGGCGCGCGCGCCGGGTTCTGGCGCCTGCACCGGCTGTTCACCGGCATGGGCATCCCGGTCACGATCTATGGTGTGGCCACCGCGCTGGCGCGGTCGCCCGAGCAGGTCGCCGCGATGAAGTCGGCCGGGTGGGAGATCGCCAGCCACGGGCTCAAATGGGTCGAGCACAAGGACCTGCCCGAGGCCGAGGAGCGGCGTCAGATCGCCGAAGCGGTGCGGCTTCATACCGAGGTCACGGGCGCGCCGCCGACGGGATGGTATACCGGGCGCTGCAGCATCAATACCGTCCGGCTCACCGCCGAGGCGGGTTTTGACTGGGTCTCGGACACCTATGACGACGATCTTCCCTATTGGATCGAGGTCGGCGCGCGCGACCAGCTTGTCATCCCCTATACGCTCGAAGCCAATGACATGCGCTTTGCCACCGCCCCCGGTTATATCGAGGGCGAGCAGTTCTTCACCTATCTGAAGGACGCTTTCGACACGCTTTATGCCGAGGGCGAGGCCGGGGCAGCCAAGATGATGTCGATCGGCCTTCATTGCCGCCTGATCGGGCGGCCGGGAAAGATCGCCGGGCTGAAGCGCTTCCTCGACTATGCGCGCGGGCATTCCGGCGTGTGGTTCCCGCGGCGCATCGACATTGCCCGGCATTGGGCCGCGACGCATCCGCCCCGGCGCTTCGACCGCCCGAGCACGATGGACAGGGCCACTTTCATCGCCCGTTTCGGCGGCGTTTTCGAACACTCCCCCTGGATTGCCGAGCGCGCCTGGGAACGAGAGCTCGGCCCCGCCCATGACACGGCCGCGGGTCTTCACAACGCGCTTGCCCGGGTCTTCCGCACCGCCGACCGGAATGAACGTCTCGGTGTCCTGACCGCCCATCCCGATCTTGCGGGCAAGCTCGCCGCCGCCATGCGCCTCACGCCCGAATCCACGTCCGAACAGGCGGGCGCAGGCCTCGACGCGCTGACCGACGACGAACGCGCGACCTTCACCGAACTCAATTCGGCCTATGTCGCCCGCCATGGCTTCCCCTTCATCATCGCGGTGCGCGACAACACCAAGGCGTCGATCCTCGAGGCGTTCAGGCGCCGCATCGCCAATGACAGCGAAACCGAATTCGACGAAGCCAGCCGTCAGGTCGAACGCATCGCCGAACTTCGCCTCAAGGACATGCTGCCCAGATGACCAAAAGCCCTTCACGCTACTTCGCCCCGCCGGGCGGCCTGACACCGCAGACCAGCCTCATGACCGGGCGTGCGGTCTTCACCGAAGCCTATTGCGTCATTCCGAAGGGCTGCTTTTCCGACATCGTGACCAGTTTCCTGCCCGGATGGGACATGACCCGGATGTGGCTGATCGCGCGGCCGATGTCGGGATTTTCCGAAACCTTCAGCCAATATGTGATGGAGGTCGGCCCCGGCGGCGGCTCGGACACCCCCGAGCCCGAGGCAGGCGCCGAAGGGGTGATTTTCGTCACCGCGGGCGAAATCCGCCTCGCAATCGACGGCCAGCCCCACGAACTGCGCCCCGGCGGCTTCGCCTATCTGCCACCCGGCGCGGCCTGGCAGATCCGCAACCGCGGCAAGGCCAACGCGCATTTCCACTGGATCCGCAAACTCTACGAACCGGCCCCCGGTCTGGCCGCGCCAAAGGCCTTCGTCGCCAGCGACGGCGACATTCAACCCGCCGCGATGCCCGACACGGACGGCCGCTGGGCAACGACCCGCTTCGTCGATCCCGCCGACCTCGCCCATGACATGCATGTCACCATCGTGACCTTCCAGCCCGGCGGCGTCATTCCCTTCGAGGAAACCCATGTCATGGAGCACGGTCTCTACGTGCTCGAAGGCAAGGCGGTCTACAAGCTCAATCAGGACTGGGTCGAGGTCGAGGCAGGCGATTTCATGTGGCTCAGGGCCTATTGCCCGCAGGCCTGCTATGCCGCCGGCCCCGGCCCCTTCCGCTATCTGCTCTACAAGGACGTGAACCGGCATGCCCGGCTGCGCGGAACCGGGGCCTTCGGCCGATGAACCGCTGGTCTTCATCGTGGGGGCAATACCTCACGGGGGTCCGGGGGTGTGAAACCCCCGGCTGCCCGCCGGAGGTTCGCCCATGACCCGGACGATCGCGCCGGAACGCCTGAGCGCCGACGCCTTCGCCCCTTTCGGCGATGTCCTCTCGCCCGAAGGCGCGCCCGACAGGCTGATCAACGAAGGCATGTGCGGACGCTTCCATGATCGCGCCCGGCTGGATTTCCACGCGGGCCGCGCGGGCATTTCCGTCTTCAACGCGATCCCGCGCAGCCTGCCCTATGATTTCGATCTGGTCGAACGCCACCCCGACGGCTCGCAGGCCTTCCTGCCGATGACCGGGAACCCCTTTCTGGTGATCGTCGCCCCCGATGAGGACGGCCGGCCGGGCCGCCCCCGCGCCTTCCTGACGGCGCCGGGGCAGGGCATCAACCTTCTGCGCGGCACATGGCACGGGGTCCTGACCCCGCTCGCCGCACCCGGCCTTTTCGCGGTCGTCGACCGCATCGGTAACGGCAGCAATCTCGAGGAATTCCGGTACGCCACCCCCTGGTGCGTCACCGGCGACAATCCGGCGTAAGACCGGAGAACTAACCGGACCGCAGAGGGGGCAATGCGGAGACGGCGCGAACAATCATCGCCCCAAGGGATAAGGATTAGATTATGAGCGAACAGATACATCCGGTGGATGAAATACTCCCGGTACCGAAACTATTCACGCTGGGCCTTCAACACGTTCTGGTCATGTATGCCGGCGCGATCGCCGTGCCGCTGATCATCGGACGGGTTCTGAAGCTCGAACCGCAGGATGTGGCCTTTCTGATTTCGGCCGATCTTTTCGTCTGCGGCGTGGTCACGCTGATCCAGTCGCTCGGTGTCACCCAGTGGTTCGGCATCAAGCTTCCGGTCATGATGGGGGTGACCTTTGCCGCGGTCGGCCCGATGATCTCCATCGGCATCGCCAATCCCGGCGTCGACGGCGCGCGGATGATCTTCGGCTCGATCATCGGGGCGGGGATCATCGCCATGATCATCGCGCCGCTTGTCTCCAAGATGCTGCGCTTCTTCCCGCCCGTCGTGACCGGGACGATCATCCTTGTCATCGG
>JAGRDO010000078.1:33272-39186 GCA_020447005.1 Paracoccaceae bacterium | reverse complement strand
ACCGCGCCGAAGACGGTCAACCCCGAACAGCTCGACTGGCTGAAAGCCGTGGGCGAACTTGCCGCGACCGCCGGCTCGACCATCCCGCCGGTCCCGCAGGGCCTGTCGATCGCGCCCAGCGTTCCGAACCCCGCCTATGCCGCGCCCGGCAATATCCTGATATCGGCGATCGTCCTGATCGCGATCCTCGTGATCGCCAAGCTGGGCAAGGGGTTTGTCTCCAATATCGCGGTGCTGCTCGGCATCATCGTGGGGGGCGTCCTCGCCGCGCTGATGGGCAAGATGAGCTTTGACAAGGTCGGCGATGCCGGCTGGTTCAGCCTGATCACGCCCTTCCATTTCGGAACGCCGGTCTTCGATCCGGTCATGATCCTGACCATGGTTCTGGTGATGATCGTCGTCATGATCGAATCCACCGGGATGTTCCTCGCGCTTGGCGACATGACGGGCAGCAAGATCACGCAGAAAAGGCTTGCCGCGGGTCTGCGCACCGATGGTCTCGGCACGCTGATCGGCGGCATCTTCAACACCTTCCCCTATACATCGTTCAGCCAGAACGTCGGCCTTGTCGGCGTTACCGGGATCCGCTCGCGCTTCATCACCGTCGCGGGCGGCCTGATCCTGATCGTCTTCGGCCTCGTGCCGAAGATGGGGGCGCTGGTCGAGGCGCTGCCGACGGCGGTGCTTGGCGGAGCGGGGCTGGTGATGTTCGGCATGGTGGCCGCGACCGGCATCCGCATCCTCGCCTCGGGCGTCGATTTCGCGGGCAACCGGCACAACCTCTTCATCGTGGCCGTCTCGCTCGGTTTCGGGATGATCCCGCTCGTCGCGCCGGACTTCAAGATGTGGATGCCGCATGCCATTCACCCGCTGATCGACAGCGGCATCCTGCTCGCCACCATCGCGGCGGTCAGCCTGAACGCCTTCTTCAACGGCGGCAGCGGCACCGAAGAGGAACTGCGCAAGGCCGCGGCGGCTGCCGATCACTGATCCTTCCCCGTGAAGCCGACACGGAAAAGGGGCGCCACCGGCGCCCCTTTTTTGTCGTCGCTTGTCTCCTCTCCGCCCCTGTGCTCTTTACGGCGAAGCGACCCATCAGACCGGACCGATCCCGTGACCGCTGGCCCCATCCTCACTTCGGCCCCGCCCCGTCTCACGCCGCAAGAGGCCGCGGCCCTGGCCGCGCGGTATTTCGGCATCTCCGGCCAGCCTGACCCCCTGACATCCGAACGCGATCTCAACTTCCGCCTCAGGGCAGGCGACGGGCGCAGCTTCGTGCTGAAACTCGCCAACGCGGCCGAAGCGCCGGACATCACCAATTTCCAGACGGAAGCCCTCTTGCACATCGCCCGCGTCGCACCCGACCTGCCGGTGCCGCGCGTCATACCCGCAACCGATGGCCGGGCCGAGGTCGCCCTGCCGTCCGGGAATGTCCTGCGCCTGCTCAGCTGGCTCGATGGCCAGCCGCTGCACCTCTGCACGCCCCGCGCCCCCCTGCGCGCGCGTATCGGAAAGGTGGCCGCGCGCCTGACCCGCGCATTGGAAGGCTTTGCCCATCCCGCCTCCGGTCACGTTCTCTTGTGGGACATCAAGAACGCGGCCAGCCTGCGCCCCATGCTCGACGCGATCGCCGATCCCGCGCTCCGCGCGCTTGCCGCCGGCTGGCTCGACCATTTCGACACCGCCATCGCGCCGGCCCTTGCCGGCCTGCCCTGGCAGGTCGTGCATGCCGATCTCAACCCCCACAACCTGCTGACCGACCCCGACGGCCAGACCGTCACCGGCATTCTCGATTTCGGCGACATGGTCCGCACCCCGCGTATCTGCGACCTTGCCGTCGCCGCCTCGTATCACGCCGATCCGGCCGCGCCGCTCGCCTCGCTTGGCGATGTCATCGACGGCTGGAACGCCATCCTGCCCCTGACCCGGGACGAAGCCGCGCTGATCCTCGATCTCGTCGCGATGCGCATGGTCACCACGGTCACGCTGGCAAGCTGGCGCGCCGGGCTCTATCCTGACAACGCCGCCTATATCCTGCGCAACCTGCCCGCCTCGCAGGCCGGGCTGCAGGCACTCTCAGCCCTTGGCAAGGGCCGGAATTGGAGCGTGACATGACCTCTCACCGCGAAGCGATGCCCAATGCCTTCGTGCCCGGCAAGGGCGACCTTGGCCCCGAGGAACTGGCGCTTGTCGCCCGGCGCCAAAAGGCGCTCGGCCCGGCCTACCGGCTTTTCTACGAAACCCCGCTGCATCTGGTGCGCGGCGAAGGCGTCTGGCTATATGACGCGGCGGGCAATGCCTATCTCGACGCCTATAACAACGTCGCCTCGCTCGGCCATTGCCATCCGCGCGTTGTCGCGGCGATGGCGAAACAGGCCGCGACCTTCGCCAGCCACACCCGCTATCTGCACGACACGATCCTGAGCTATTCCGAAAGGCTTCTGGCGACCTTTCCCGACCGGCTTTCCCACGTCATGTTCACCTGCACGGGGTCCGAGGCCAATGATCTCGCGCTCCGCATCGCTTACCAGCATACCGGCGGAACCGGCATCATCGTGACCGAAAATGCCTATCATGGCGTCACGCATCTGGTCGCGGGATTTTCGCCGTCGCTCGGGGCAGGGGTGGCGCGCGGGGCGCATGTGCGCACGGTTCCCGCGCCCGATCCCGTGCGGGGGGACGACACCGGCCCCGAATTCGCGCGCGCCGTTCAGGGCGCGATCGACGATCTGGCCCGATCCGGCATCCGCCCCGCCGCCCTGATCGTCGATACGATCTTTTCCTCGGATGGTGTCATTCCCGATCCGGCGGGCTTTCTGGCCCCCGCTGTCGCGGCGATCCGCGCCGCGGGCGGGCTTTTCATCGCCGATGAGGTGCAGCCCGGCTTTGGCCGGACCGGGGCGGGAATGTGGGGCTTTGCCCGGCATGGCGTGATCCCCGACATGGTCTCGCTCGGCAAACCCATGGGCAACGGCTATCCGGTCGCCGGGCTGGTGCTGCGCCCCGGGGTGGTGGCCGAATTCGGCGCGCGGGGGCGGTATTTCAACACCTTCGGCGGCAATGCGGTGGCGGCGGCAACGGCGATGGCGGTCCTCGATGTGATCGAGGAGGAAGGGCTGATCGGGAACGCAAGAGATGTGGGCGATTACCTTGCCACGGGCCTTGCGGCGCTGGCGCGACGCCATGACTGTCTTGGCGCCCCGCGCGGTGCGGGGCTTTTCATCGGGGCCGACATCGTGACCGATGGCAGGCCCGATGCCGCCCTTGCCGCGCGGATCGTGAACGGGCTGCGCGAGGCGCGGGTGCTGATCTCGGCCACCGCCAGGGCCGGCAACGTGCTGAAGATCCGCCCGCCGCTGACCTTCTCGCGCGAAAACGCCGATCTTCTTCTTGAACGGCTGGATCAGGTGGTGACGGCGCTCTAGCGCTGCCCCATCAGCCTCGCGGCATCCAGCATCCGGTTGGAAAAGCCCCATTCATTGTCATACCAGCCAAAGACGCGGATCAGCCCCCCCGCCGTGACATGGGTTTCCGGCAGCGCCATGACGATGCTTTCAGGCCGTGCCCGCATGTCCGACGACACCAGCGGCCGGTCGGTCCAGCCGATCACGCCCCCCGCCGCGCCCAGCACGGCGTTGACCGCGTCCCTTGCGGGCCGGGCGCGGGTCATCACCGTCAGATCGACGGCCGAGACCGAGGCGACAGGCACCCGCACCGCCGCGCCCTCGATCCGCCCGGCGATCTCGGGCAGCACCACATCAAGAAGGCGCTGGGCCGATGTCGTCGTCGGCACCATCGAAAGGGCCGCCGCGCGGCTGCGGGCATAGTCGGCGCCGGGCGCGTCCACCGTCGGCTGGCTGCCGGTATAGCAATGGATCGTCGTCATCCAGCCGCCCTCGATCCCCCACTGCCCCTCGATCAGCCGCGCAAGCGGCGCCAGCGCATTCGTCGTGCAGGACGCGTTCGACACGATCCGGTGCGCGGGCGAAAGCCGCTCTTCGTTCGCGCCGATGACCAGCGTGAAATCCGCCGTCCCCGACGGGCCCGAGACCAGAACCCGCCCCGCCCCCGCGCGCAGCCCGGCTTCGGCAAAGGACCGCTCGCCCCCCAGTCCGGTGCATTCCATCACGATATCGATATCCGACAGGTCCAGCGCCGAAAGATCGCGCACCCCCGTCAGCCGGATCGCCCGCCCGTTGACATGCAGCGCGCCGTCTTCCAGCCGCACCTCGCCCTTCCACGGGCCGAAGGTACTGTCATATTCGAAAAGATAGGCCGCCATTTCGGGCCTTGCGATATCGTTGATCGCGACGATCTCGATATCCGCATGGGCCGGATCGGAAAGGGCCGCGCGCAGGACCGACCGGCCTATGCGGCCAAAGCCGTTCAGGGCAACGCGAAGGGTCATGGCGGGCCTCCTTGATTGCGGGGTCCGGAAATCGCTAGCCGAGCCGGACGAAGAGCGAAAGCGCCAAATTGTACCCGTCACGCGGCGGCGGGCCCCTGCAACGCTTGCCTTCCGCCGTCTGCCGGCGCAGTCTTGGCCCGGAACACGCACAATGAAGAGGTAAACCAATATGGAATCGGCCTATGTCGTCTGGGCGGTGCGCATCGCCCTGGCGGGGTTCTTCGGCTTTCACGCGGTCCTGAAACTGTCGGGCTATTCCGGCGATGTCCAGCTGTTCGAACAGATCGGCTACGGGCAGTGGTTCCGGTACGTGACCGGCCTGGTCGAGGCCGCCGCCGCGATCCTGATGCTTCTGCCCGGGTTCACCGCCCTCGGCGGACTTCTCATCCTTGGCACCATGTCGGGCGCCATCCTGACCAAGATCACCGTCCTCGAACGCGGCTTCGCGCTCGAGCTTGTGATCGCGCTGGTCGCCGCCTGGCTCGTCTGGCGCTTCCGCGACCAGATCCTCGCGCTGCTGCCCTGACCCGGCCCGCGGCGGGCCCGGCTTGACTCGCGCCCCCGATCTCCGCTAAACGCCCCGGAATTCCCGGAAGTGTCGCACTTCCGGTCCCCGGACAAGCCACGGGGATCGCCACCAGTCAGCGCGTCGCGCCCACTGGTGCGTTTTGCGTTTGGCCGCTCCGGCATTATGTCGGGGCGGATAGTCACGAAGGGCCAAGGAGGGCCGCATATGTTCGAGAACCTGTCAGAACGCCTTGGCGGCGTCTTCGACCGGCTGACGAAACAGGGCGCCCTTTCCGAGGACGACGTCAAGACCGCGCTCCGCGAGGTTCGCGTGGCACTGCTCGAGGCCGACGTCTCGCTTCCCGTCGCGCGCGATTTCATCAAGGCGGTCGAGGGCAAGGCGACGGGCGCGGCGGTGACGAAATCGGTCACCCCGGGCCAGCAGGTCGTCAAGATCGTCCATGACGCGCTTATCGACGTGCTGCGCGGCGCCGAAGACCCGGGCACGCTGAAAATCGACAACCCGCCCGCGCCGATCCTGATGGTCGGCCTGCAAGGCGGCGGCAAGACGACAACCACCGCCAAACTCGCCAAGCGCCTGCATGAACGCGAAAAGAAACGCGTGCTGATGGCCTCGCTCGACACCAACCGCCCCGCCGCGATGGAACAGCTTGCCATCCTCGGCGCCCAGATCGGCGTCGACACGCTGCCGATCGTCAAGGGCGAAAGCGCGGTGCAGATCGCCCGCCGGGCCAGACAGCAGGCGACCCTCGGCGGCTATGACGTCTACATGCTCGATACCGCCGGGCGCCTCCAGATCGATCAGGTGCTGATGGATGAGGTGGCCGAGGTCGCCGCCATCGCCAGGCCGCGCGAAACCCTTCTCGTCGTCGATGGCCTGACCGGTCAGGTCGCCGTCGAGGTGGCGCAGGAATTTGACGCCAAGATCGGCATCACCGGCGTTGTCCTGACCCGGATGGATGGCGACGGGCGCGGCGG
>JAGRDO010000078.1:0-33244 GCA_020447005.1 Paracoccaceae bacterium | reverse complement strand
TCACCGGCAAGCCGATCCGCTTCGTGGGCCTTGGCGAAAAGATGGACGCGCTTGAGACCTTCGAGGCCGAGCGTATCGCCGGGCGCATCCTTGGCATGGGCGATATCGTCGCCCTTGTCGAAAAGGCGCAACAGACACTTGAGGCCGAACAGGCCGAACGCATGGCCAAGCGCTTCGCCAAGGGCCTCTTCAACATGAACGACCTGAAAAGCCAGCTCGAGCAGATGCTGAAGATGGGCGGCATGCAGGGCATGATGGGGATGCTTCCCGGCATGGGCAAGGCGGCAAAGCAGATGGAGGCGGCGGGCTTCGACGACAGCGTGCTGCGCCGCCAGATCGCGCTGATCGGCTCGATGACCAGGAAGGAACGCGCCAACCCCGCCCTTCTGCAGGCCAGCCGCAAGAAACGCATCGCCGCCGGGGCGGGGCTTGAGGTCTCCGAACTCAACCAGCTTCTGAAGATGCACCGCCAGATGGCCGACATGATGAAGAAGATGGGCAAGGGCGGCATGATGAAACAGGCCATCAAGCAGATGATGGGCAAGGGCGGCATGCCCGATCCGTCGAAGATGAGCCCCGCCGAAATGGAAGCCATGGCCAGGGGAATGCAGGAAGGCATCGGCGGGGGCAAACTGCCCGGCGGCATGGGCCTTCCGGGCGGGCTTGGCGGCATGAAACTGCCGGGCGGCCTGTCGGGCCTTGGCGGGTTCGGGAAAAAGAAGTGACCATTCGCGCGCCCTTCCAGCGCCCGACCCGACGGGGAGGGCACGAAACGCCCGCCCCGCGGGGGGCGGAACGGGCGCCGCGCGCGCCCCGGCGCGCGCAAGGGGGCGGCCGATGACCCCTCCCACCCTTCACACCGAACGCCTCACCCTTCGCGCCCCGCGCCTTGCCGATTTCGAACATTGGGCCGCCTTCTTCGCCTCGCCGCGTTCGGTGCATGAACGCGGCATGATGGACCGGGCCGGGGCCTATCGCC
The DNA here is from genome assembly GCA_020447005.1 of Paracoccaceae bacterium. GTDB lineage: Bacteria > Pseudomonadota > Alphaproteobacteria > Rhodobacterales > Rhodobacteraceae > Albidovulum. The sequence goes on along the minus strand of JAGRDO010000078.1, from coordinate 32,265 downwards.
ACTGGGCCGCCGACGTGGCGCTCTGGCCGCTCAAGGGCTACGGCCCCTTCGGCCTCGACGACCGCGTGACCGGCGCCTATGTCGGCGAGGTCGGCATCTATGAACCCGAAGGCTACCCCGAACCCGAACTCGGATGGTTCACCGTGCCCGAAGCCGAAGGCAAGGGCTATGCCGCCGAAGCCGCCCGCGCCGTCATGACCTGGGCACGGCAAAACCTTGGCTGGGACCGGCTGATCAACATCGTCGATCCGGCGAATGCCCGCTCCATCGCCCTCGGCCAAAGGCTCGGCGGCACCATCGACCCCGACGGCAAGGGCACCGATCCGGGCGACGTGGTGATCGTGCACGATCTGAGGGGGCTTGCCTGATGTTCCGCAACGGCGCGCCCACCATCACCAGCGACCGGCTGACCCTCGGGCCGGTCAGCGATGCCCATGCCGATGCCTTCATGGACGTTTGCGCCACCGATGCCGCGCGCTTCCCCGGCGGTCCCAGAGACCGCGAATATGCCTCGGCCGGCATCGCCATGCAGGCGGGCCAATGGACGCTCCGGGGCTACGCGGCCGAGGCCGCGCTGGCCGCGCGAAACCGGGCCCGTGACACTCTGGGCCTCGGCCCGCCGAGAAGCCTGATCGACCCGGCCAGCACGCCGTCCGAACGCGTGGCCCCGCGGCTCGGCGCGCGCAACGAAGGCCCGCACCGCACCGATGTCTTTAGGATCGTCAACCGCTGGCGCCCCCCGGGCCGGGAGGCGCGCGCATGACCCTCTTTCATCGTGGCCGAAATACCTCGGGGTCCGGGGCAGCGCCCCGGGGCAACCCTGCCGCGGGATTAATGCCCCGCGCGGTCTGTAGCTACGCAAGTACTACGCGAAACATACGCCGAACCGACACCGTTTTGACGCCCCAAACCCCCGCCGGAGGCCCAGATGAGTGATACCGCAACTCTCGCCGCAACCCTCCTCAAGGGGCATCGCGACAGCATCGACCGGCTTGACGCGATCCTTGTCTATACGCTCGCCGAACGGTTCAAGCACACCCAGGCCGTGGGCCGGCTCAAGGCCGAACACGACCTGCCCCCCTCCGATCCCCTGCGCGAAAGCCAGCAGATCGAGCGGCTCCAGCGCATGGCGCTGGAGGCCGATCTCGACCCCGAATTCGCCAAGAAATTCCTGAGCTTCATCATCTCCGAAGTCATCAGGCATCACGAAAGACTGCAAAAATAACCAAGGAATGACAGGCGCTTGCCTGTTTCTAAGCCAATCAAAGGAGACACCAAATGGCTATGAAGATCCGCCTCGCCCGTGGGGGTTCCAAAAAACGCCCCTTCTACTCGATCGTTGCCGCCGACAGCCGCATGCCGCGCGATGGCCGCTTCATCGAGAAGCTCGGCACCTACAATCCCCTGTTGCCCAAAGACAGCGAAGACCGCGTGAAGATGAATGTCGAACGCGTCCAGCACTGGATTTCGCAAGGCGCCCAGCCGACCGACCGCATCGCCCGCATGCTGGAAGCCGCCGGTGTCCGTGAAAAGGCCACCCGCGCCAACATGAAAAAAGCCGAACCGGGCGACAAGGCCAAGAAGCGCGCCGAAGAAAAGGCCGCGAAATCGGCCAAGGCCGCAGAAGCCACCGCCACCCCGGCAGAAGCGCCCGCGGAAGACGCGGCCAGCGAATAAGACGCTGAAAACTCATGCTTATCGGTTTCTTCTTGCGCCGGATCATCACCTTCGCGCTTTGCGCGGGGGCCTTCTGGCTGGGTATGAAGACCGATCGCATCCTTGTGCCAAAACCGGTCGCCGCGACAGTGGCGGCCGATTGCGCGGAGCTTCCCGATGCCAACTGACCGCGTCTGCGTCGGAGCGATCGCGGGGGCCTTCGGCGTCGCGGGTGAGGTGCGGCTGAAAAGCTACTGCGCCCAGCCCGAGGCGATCGCCGCCTATGCACCGCTTTATACCTCGGACGGCAGGCGCAGCTTCACGCTGCGCATCACGCGCACCATCAACAACGGTTTTGCCGCCCGCCTTTCCGGCATCGGCAGCAAGGAAGAGGCGGACGCCCTGCGCGGGACCGAGCTTTTCGCCGATCGCGACAAGCTGCCCAACCTGCCCGATGACGAATTCTACCACACCGACCTGATCGGGCTTGAGGTTTTCGATACCGGCGGTGGCAGGCTTGGCACGCTGCGCGCCATCCACAATCACGGCGCTGGCGACATTCTTGAAATTTTCGTTCCGGGGCGAAAGACGGCCCTGCTTTTGCCCTTCACCCGCGCGGTCGTGCCGACCATCGATCTGGCGACCGGACGGATCATCGCCGATCCCCCGGAGGAGACCGAGTGAGCGATGTCGAAAAACCCAGATCGCATGGCCGCTATTCCATAGCGGCATCCGCGCGGCCGCGAGAACTCATGTCGGACAATCCCCGGCTGAAAGGCGCGTGGATGGCGCGGGTCATCACCCTTTTTCCCGAGGCCTTTCCGGGCACACTCGGCCTTTCCCTGACCGGAAAGGCGCTTGCCGAGGGGCTTTGGCATCTCGAAACGATCCCCTTGCGTCCCTTTGGCATCGGCAGGCACCGCAATGTCGATGACACGCCGGCGGGTGGCGGCGCGGGCATGGTTCTGCGTGCCGATGTCGTTGCCGCCGCCTTCGATCAGGCCGCCATCGGCACGTCGCCCGACCGGGCGAAATGGCCGGTCGTCTACCTGTCGCCGCGCGGCAAACCCTTCGATCAGTCCATGGCCCGTGCTTGGGCGGGGACCGAGGGCGTCACGATGCTTTGCGGCCGGTTCGAGGGTGTCGACCAGCGGGTGCTCGATCACTACGCGGTGGAGGAGGTCAGCCTTGGCGATTTCGTCCTGACCGGCGGCGAGATCGCCGCGCAGGCGATGCTGGATGCCGTGGTGCGGCTTCTGCCCGGTGTTCTCGGCAATGCCGCCTCGACCGAAGAGGAAAGCCATTCCCGCGGGCTGCTTGAGCATCCGCAATATACGCGGCCCGCCGACTGGGAAGGGCGCGAAATCCCCCCGGTCCTCACCTCGGGCAACCATGCCGAGGTGGAGAAATGGCGGAGGGCAGAGGCAGAACGGCTGACGCGGGAAAGGCGGCCGGATTTGTGGGCGGCGTTGCAGGACAAGGCGACACAATAACCCCCCCGGCCCGGGCAACAGGGATATCCGGTGCCGATGCGCCTAGGCCGCCAACCGGCGCTGCAGACGCTTGAACATGCTTCGCACAATCCACCGATGGGCGATGCCGACTGGCATCATGTAGACATGCCCGAAACAGTTATGAACCTTTACCGACGAGGTGACGGTTGCAGTCGGCCCATCGGTCGAAATGCAGGTCATGACATCGAGATGACGATCCCGGGCGGTCAATGTCAGGCTCGTGTCATCGGCGTGTTCTATCAGGAAAAAGTCCAGGTGATCGCCGACAGTCGCGGACTGGGCCGTCTTGCCGCTGAATCCCCGGATGGGCTTGACCCCGAACAAGGTTGAAATCGCATCTCGGACGGAGAAGGCAAATCTCAGCACGGGCCGAGGGTCCTTCATGGTCAGGTTCCAAATCTCAAGTGGTGTGACCTCGCGGGGGAGGGCAACGGTTTGGGAATCGAAGTAGTCAAGGCTTGACGCCGGACCCAATACGCGGATGTTGCTGTTGTCGAGTAGGATCATGCAGGCGGTTTAGACGCCATTACAAGAACTTACCAGACCGGAATCAGGCGAACCTTCGCCGCCGGTGCCCCACGCTCCACTTGACCCACATCTCCACTGCAACTATACCCCGCCCGTCCGGGGCTTTGACGAGTCGGCCGGGCTTGTTGTCTGTTGGCCCATGCCCCTTGTTTTCTTCGGCCGGGGCGGCGAGCGGCGGCAATTGCAAGGAACGATGACCTGACCTCCGGCGGGCGCATATGGCGGACCCGATGAAGACACGGAGCTCTGAGGCGCGCACACCATCGCGGAGTAACCGCGAGCATTTGGAAAGGATCACGCGATGAACCTGATCGCGCAATTGGAGGCCGAGCAGATTGCCGCTCTGGCCAAGTCCATCCCGGACTTCAAGGCGGGCGACACTGTCCGCGTCGGCTACAAGGTGACGGAAGGCACGCGTACGCGCGTCCAGAATTACGAAGGCGTCTGCATCGCGCGTAAAGGCGGCGATACGCTGGCGGCCTCGTTCACCGTCCGCAAGATTTCCTTCGGCGAGGGCGTCGAGCGCGTCTTCCCGCTCTATTCGACCAATATCGATTCGATCGAGGTCGTGCGTCGCGGCCGCGTCCGCCGCGCCAAGCTCTACTACCTGCGTGACCGTCGCGGCAAATCCGCCCGGATCGCGGAAGTCACCAATTACAAAGAAAAAGCCTGAGGAGCGGGACCATGAAAAAAGACATTCATCCCGATTATCACATGATCGAGGTCAAGCTGACCGACGGGACCACGTTCAAGACCCGGTCGACCTGGGGCAAGGGCGGCGATTCGATGTCGCTGGATATCGACCCTTCGGCGCATCCTGCCTGGACCGGCGGTTCGGCCAAGCTGATGGATACCGGCGGCCGCGTTTCGAAGTTCAAGAACAAGTACGCGGGCCTCGGATTCTAAGCCACTTGCGCTTCCCAAGCGGCGGCGCACAACATATAGTATGGGCGCGCTGGAAACAGCGCGCCTTTTGATTCCGCGAAACCGGGACGGGAATAAGATCAGTGGCGCATATCATCGTTGTGGGCAACGAAAAGGGCGGGTCGGGCAAGTCGACGACTTGCATGCATGTGGCAACGGCGCTGGCGCGCATGGGCCACAAGGTTGGCGCGCTCGACCTCGATCTGCGCCAGCGCAGCTTTGGCCGCTATGTTGAAAACCGTCGCGCCTATAGCCGCCGTCAGGGGCTGAACCTGCCGACGCCCGACTATCGCGACCTGCCCGAGATCGATCAGGCGTCGCTGGCCGCGGGCGAAAACGTCTATGACCGGCGGCTTTCAATGGCGGTGGCCGGGCTGGAAAAGGACGCCGATTTCATAATCATCGACTGCCCGGGGTCGCATACAAGGCTGAGCCAGGTTGCCCATTCGCTGGCCGATACGCTGATCACGCCTTTGAACGACAGTTTCATCGATTTCGACTTGCTGGCGCGGGTCGATCCGGAAACCAGCCGGGTCATCGGGCCGTCGATCTATTCGGAAATGGTGTGGAATGCCCGGCAACTGCGGGCGCGGGCGGGGCTGAAACCGATCGACTGGATCGTTCTGCGCAACCGCCTGGGTGCCCAGCAGATGCATAACAAGCGCAAAGTGGGCGCGGCACTCGAGCAATTGTCGAAACGGATCGGTTTTCGCGTGGCGCCGGGCTTTTCCGAACGTGTGATCTTCCGCGAACTTTTCCCGCGCGGGCTGACGCTTCTTGATCTTCGTGACGTCGGAGTGGAGAAGCTGAACATCTCCAATGTGGCCGCGCGGCAGGAAGTGCGCGAACTGATGCGCGAATTGAACCTGCCGGGTGTCGAGATCGCGTTCTGAGCCGGCCGGACCGTCAGACCTGGCCGGAGGCGCGGTCAGGCAAGCCGGGCCGTGCGGTGAAAGAGGGCAGGAGCGATCTTGCGGGCCTTTTTCCTGGCATCGCCGCCGAGTGACATCAGCCGCAAGTCGAATGCATCGAGCTGTTCCTGCTTGGCCGAGGTAAAACGCCCGAAAAGGATTGCTGCGAGTTTCATTTCCCGATCCTGTCTGTCTCTGCCCCGTCCCGTATTAACCATTTTGCAACCGAGAGTGGCGGAAACGTGGCGATGCGGTGATCACATCGGGAATTTGTCGGGACAACTTTTGGAATGGGAACGGCTCTCCGGAAACAATCAAAAGATGAACCGGGATGCGAAATCGGAGATTTCAGTGAGGTGTGGTGGCTAGAGGCGGACTTGAACCGCCGACCCCATGATTATGAGTCATGTGCTCTAACCAGCTGAGCTACCTAGCCATACCGGCGGCGTAGGTATGCCACCCCCAGCCCCCCGTCAAGGGCGAATATCGTCCGTCAAACGCCATAGTAATCGCGGTACCAGTCAACGAATGCGGCCATGCCGTCGCGGATGCCCGTCTGCGGGCCGTAACCCGTCAGACGCTGAAGAAGTGTTGTATCCGCCCATGTCGCCGGAACGTCACCCTTCTGCATGTCCATGAGGTTACGAAGAGCTTTGCGGCCTGTTGCCGCCTCGATCGCCGCGATGAAATCCCCAAGGGCCACCTTTTCGCCATTGCCGATATTGACGATGCGCCATGGCGCCACGGGTGAAAGGCTGTCGCCTTCGGCGATCTGGTCAGGCGTTCCGGGCCGTTCGGGTGCCGCATCGATCAAAAGCCGGATCGCGCGGACAAGATCGGTCACATAGGTGAAATCGCGGAACATGTTGCCGTGCCCATAAACGTCGATCGGTTCGCCCGCCAGAATGGCGCGGGTGAACTTGAACGGCGCCATGTCCGGCCGGCCCCATGGGCCATAGACCGTAAAGAACCGAAAACAGGTGGTCGGCAGGCCGTAAAGATGCGCCCATGAATGCGACAGCGCCTCGGTCGCCTTTTTGGTCGCGGCATAAAGCGATACCTGCGTATCGGCCTTGTCGGTTTCACGGTAGGGCATTTCGGTATTGGCGCCGTAAGCCGAGGAGGTGGAGGCGAGAAGCAGGTGCTTCACCCCGCAATCGCGGGCGGCTTCCATCACGTTGAACGTGCCCTCGATATTCGACGAAAGGTAGCTGCGCGGCGCTTCGAGCGAATAGCGCACGCCCGCCTGCGCGGCCAGATGGACGACGGCATCGGGCCGAAAGGCCGCCATGTCGGCGGCAAGACGCGCGCTGTCTTCCAGCATCGCCTCGGCAAAGCCGAAGCCCTCATGCTGCTGCAAGAGTGCAAGGCGGCGGCGTTTCAGCGAGACGTCATAATATTCGGTCATGCCGTCGAAACCATGCACGCGGAACCCCTCGGCCAGAAGCAACTCGCACAGATGATGGCCGATAAAGCCCGCGGCGCCGGTGACATAGATTCGCTTCATGCCAACTTCCCGTCTGAAGGTTCGATACATCGTCTGCCGATCCTTAGCGGCTCGGGCGCCGATGGGAAAGACTGCGGCACCATTGCTGTCGCCAAAGGCGGGAATGCGCGTTAGGACAGGGAAAAAGGGGGCAGGACATGCAGGCTCAGATCCCGGTGACGCGTGATCTCGTTCTTATCGGGGGTGGGCACACCCATGCTCTGGTCCTGCGCAAATGGGGAATGTCCCCCTTGCCCGGGGCGCGGCTGACGCTGATCAGCCCCGATCCTGTCACCGCCTATTCCGGTATGTTGCCGGGACATGTGGCGGGGCATTACCCGCGCGAGGCTTTGGACATCGATCTGGTCCGCCTTGCGCGTTTTGCAGGGGCGCGGCTGGTTCTGGGCCGCGCCGAAGGTATCGACCGCGAAGCCCGGCGCATCATCGTCCCGGGCCGGACGGATGTGGCTTATGACATCGCTTCGCTTGATATCGGCATCGGTTCGGCGATGCCGTCGCTGCCCGGCTTTACCGAATTTGCCGTGCCGGCAAAGCCTCTTGATGATTTCGCCGATGCCTGGGCCGGCTTTCTTGCAAGGGTCGCGGCCGGTCGCGCGCGGCCGCAGGTGGCCGTAATCGGCGGCGGTGTTGCCGGGGTCGAACTTGCGCTTGCGGTTCGCCATCGTCTGGGACCGGCGGCCAATGTCACGGTGGTCGAGCGGGGCGCGGCGCTTTCGCTGATCGGCGCGGGGGCGGGCCGCAGCCTTCGCGCGGCCATGGTTGAGGCCCGCGTGGCGCTGCTTGAAAGTGCCGCCGCGATCGCCGTCGATGCCGGGGGGGTTCATCTTTCCGGCGGCGGGCATGTCGCGGCGGATTTCATCATCGGTACGGCGGCAACCCGGCCCCAGACATGGCTGCGCGAAACCGGGCTGGATCTGGATGCCGGCTTCGTTTCGGTGGGGCCAAGCCTGCAAAGCACCGCGGACCCGGCGATTTTCGCGGCCGGTGACATTGCCAACATGGTCCATGCATCGCGGCCCAAGGCCGGCGTCTTTGCCGTGCGCCAGGCCCCCGTTCTCCATCATAATCTGATCGTCGCGCTGACCGGAAAGGGGCAGATGCGGGCCTATCATCCACAGCGCGATTATCTCAAGCTGATCTCGACCGGCGGCAAGACGGCGGTGGCCGACAAGTATGGCCTGCCACTTCGCGGCGGGGTGCTGTGGCGCTGGAAGGACCGGATCGATCGCGCTTTCATGGCGCAGTTCGACGATCTGCCGCAGATGGGCACGTCGCAATTGCCCGATCCGGTGGCCGAAGGCGTGGCCGAGGACATGGGCCGGGGCGGCAAACCGCTTTGCGGGGGATGCGGCGCCAAGGTGGGGCAAGCCGATCTGAAGGCGGCCTTGGCGCGGTTGCCCGCGCCTGTGCGTGCCGACGTTCTTTCAGGCCCGGGGGACGATGCGGCCGTATTGGCCTTTGGCAAGGGTCAGCAGGTTCTGACCACCGATCACCTGCGTGCCTTCACCAACGACCCCTGGCTTATGGCGCGGATCGCCGCCGTTCACGCCATGGGGGATGTCTGGTCGATGGGCGCAAGGCCACAGGCGGCCTTGGCGCAGATCATACTTCCCCGGATGTCGCCCGATCTTCAGGCAAGAAGCCTTGAAGAGATCATGTCCGCCGCCGTCGATATATTCGGCGCGGAAGGTGCCGATATCGTTGGAGGGCATACCAGCCTTGGGGCCGAACTTACCGTTGGCTTCACGGTGACGGGGCTGGCCGCCGCTCAGGCGGTGACGCAGGCGGGTGCCTTGCCCGGTGACTGGCTGATCCTGACCAAACCGATCGGAACCGGCGTCATCCTTGCCGCCGAGATGGCGCGCGACGCGCCCGGAACGGTTGTTGCCGCGGCGCTGGCCTCGATGGCGCGACCGCAAGGGGCTGCGGCGCGCATGATCGCCCCCCATGCCCATGCGATGACCGATGTCACCGGTTTCGGCCTTGCCGGTCACCTTTTCGGCATTCTGGACAAGTCCGGCGTGGCTGGCCGGATATCGCTTGCACATGTGCCGGTCCTTGCCGGGGCCGAGGCCCTGGCGGCGGCGGGGCACGGGTCAACCCTCTTGCCGGCCAACCGGTCTTCCATGGCGCGGATGTTCATGACCGGGGGGGCGCGCGCCGATCTTCTTTTCGATCCGCAGACGGCCGGCGGATTGCTGGCGGCGGTTCCCGCTGTCGGGGCGCTCGATCTGGTGCGGCGCCTGCGCGAAGCGGGCGAAACGGCTGCCGTGATCGGCGAAGTCACCCAGGGCGAGCCGTTCCTGACCGTCGAGGATTGACGGGGTCCTCTCAGTCGCGCGGTTGGGCGGTTTGCACCAGATCCGCGACCCGGCCGGCAATCTGATCCAGCGCCGCGTCGGACAGGCTTTCAGCCGCAAGAACGGTTTCGCCGGTCCTGTCACCCCGGGCGCGATGTTTTTCGTAACGCGGATCGTAGTGAAGCTCCATCAGCCCAAGAGCGAGGTCGCGAAAGGCGCGGGTCCGGGCGAGGCTGCGCCAATGCGCGATCGTATCGGCCGGGTGAAGCTGCGCAAGACCGGCCACGATCGCGTCCAGCCTGTCGATATCGCCGGTCAGGTCGGCATAGGCGCTGGCAAGGTAATCGGCGCGGGCCGGGGCAGGGGCGACAATACGGATACGAGGCGCCGAGCGGATCGCGGCCCAGATCTGTTTCGGCAGGCCGATATTGCCAATTCGGGCGCTTTCGGCCTCGACCACAACCGGACGGCGCGGGTCCAGCCGGGCAAGGGCCAATGCAAGACGGCCTTCGAATGTCTTCTGGGACGGTTGGCCGCCCGGCATCGCCCCGAACAGCGATCCGCGGTGATTGGCCAGTGCCTCAAGGTCGATCGTCTGGACGCCCAGCCCCGAAAGCCGCCCGAGGATTTCGGTCTTGGCCGAACCGGTATTGCCGTCAAGAACGACAAGGGGGGAAGGCACCGGAAGATTCTGCACCTGATCGACGACAAGCCTCCGCCATGACTTGTAACCGCCCTCGATCCGTTCGGTACGCCAGCCGACCTGCGCCAGGATCGTCTCGAAAGCGCCTGAACGCTGTCCGCCGCGCCAGCAATAGATCAGCGGGCGCCACCCGCCGGGCAGATCGGCAAGCCGGCCTTCCAGATGCTTGGCGGCATTGCGCGCGACCAGGGCGGCGCCGACCTTGCGGGCCAGAAAGGGCGATTGCTGCTTGTAGATCGTGCCGACGCGGGCCCGTTCGGCATCGTCAAGCACCGGCAGGTTTATCGCACCGGGCAGATGGTCGTCCTCAAACTCCGACGGCGCCCGCACGTCGATCACCATGTCATAGTCAAGGGCGGCCACCGCAGCGACCGAGGTAAGTGTCAGAGCCATGCCCCCTCATAGCGCCATGCCCCTGTGCCCGGAAGGGGCGATCCGCCGCATTTGACATTCGTCCTTCGCAAACTCATCTAGGGGGGAAAGGTGGCGCCATGTCTCATACCTCCATATTTTCGGTTACCGGGATGACCTGTGCGTCCTGCGTGGGCCGGGTGGAACGCGCGCTGCGCGCGGCCCCCGGTGTCAGTGATGCGGCGGTCAATCTTGCCGCCGGAACCGCGCGCGTGACCCATGATGCCGCGACAGGTGCGGCCGAGCTTGCCGAAATCCTCAAAAAGGCCGGCTATCCCGCTGCCGAGGACGAGGTTCGGCTTGAGGTGGAAGGGATGACCTGCGCCTCTTGCGTCGGACGGGTCGAGCGGGCGCTTGGTGCCCAGCCCGGCGTGATCTCGGCCTCGGTGAACCTTGCGACCGGGATCGCGCGGGCCACGATCGTTTCGGGTGTGACGAACGCGGGCATCCTTGCCGGCGCGGTAAGCGGGGCGGGCTATTCCGCGCGTCCCGCGGCGGCCGGAGAAACAGCCCCGGGTCCCGCAGACGAGCGGGCCGCACTTCGCAACCGGCTGGCGCTGGCCGCCATGCTGGCATTGCCGGTCGTCGTTCTGGCGATGGGAACCCATGCCATCCCGGCCTTTCACCATTGGGTCATGGCGGTTCTGGGGGAAGTGAATTCCTGGCGTATCCAGATGGTTCTGACCGCCGCGATCCTGATCGGCCCGGGCGCGGTTTTCTTCCGCCACGGCATCCCGGCCCTGATGCGCGGCGCGCCCGAGATGAATTCGCTGGTGGCGCTGGGAAGTGCGGCCGCCTTCGCCTATTCGTCGGTTGCGACGCTGGCACCCGGCCTTTTGCCCGAGGCCGCGCGCGGCGTCTATTTCGAGGCGGCCGCGACGATCGTGACCCTGATCCTTCTGGGCCGCCTTCTGGAAGCGCGCGCGCGTGGTCAGGCGGGCGAGGCCATCGGCCGGCTGATCGCACTGCGCCCCGACCGGGCAAAAGTCGAACGCGACGGAAAGGTCCTGGACCTTCCCGTCGGTGAATTGCGGCCGGGGGATATCGTCCGTCTGAACCCGGGCGAACGGATTGCCGTCGATGGCAACATCCACGATGGCCATGGCTGGATTGATGAAAGCATGCTGACGGGCGAGCCGGCCCCCGTCGAAAAGACTGCGGGCGATCCGGTCACCGGGGGCACGGTCAACGGCACGTCGGCGCTGAGGTATCGCGTCACCGCCACGGGCGAAGACACGGTTCTGGCGCGGATCATCGCGATGGTGTCGGAAGCTCAGGGAACCAAACTGCCGGTGCAGGCGTTGGTGGACCGGATCACCTACTGGTTCGTGCCGGCGGTGATGGCGGTTTCGGTGCTGACCTTCGCGGTCTGGCTGGTATTTGCGCCGGCGCCCGCCCTTACGCACGCCCTTGTTGCCGCGATTTCGGTCCTGATTATCGCCTGCCCCTGCGCGATGGGGCTTGCCACGCCGGTGTCGGTGCTCGTCGGGTCGGGACGGGGGGCAGAGCTTGGCGTGTTGTTCCGCCGGGGCGACGCCCTGCAGAGGCTGTCCGATGCCCGGCTTGTCGCCTTCGACAAGACCGGAACGCTGACCGAAGGTGCTCCGAAACTGACGGATATCCACGTCCTTCCGCCCCATGACGAAGCGACGGTGCTGTCGCTTGTGGCCGGTGCCGAATCGCGGTCCGAACACCCGCTCGCAACGGCCATTCTGGATGAGGCGGCCGCCCGTGGTCTGGCCGCCGGGGCGGTGGAAAGCGCCACCGCATTGCCCGGGCGCGGACTTGTGGCGCGGGTCGCGGGGCACGATCTGCTGGTCGGAAATCTGGCGGCCTTTCAAAATGCCGGATTGGATGCGGGCGATCTGGCCGGGATTGCGATGGCGCGGGCGGCCGAGGCAAAGACACCGATCCTGATCGCGATCGACGGCAAGGCTGCCGCGCTGATCGCCGTGGCCGATCCGGTCAAGCCGGGCGCAAGCGCGGCCATTGCGGCGCTTCATGCCGCTGGCGTCAGGACGGCGATGATCTCGGGCGACACCGAGGCCACAGCCCGCGCGATTGCCAGTCGGCTTGGCATCGACCGGGTCGAGGCCGGCGTGCAGCCGGGCGGCAAGGTCGCCGCGCTGGCCGCGATGAAGACCGAGGCAGGCGGACCGGTTGCCTTTGTCGGCGACGGTATCAATGACGCCCCGGCGCTTGCCGCTGCCGATATCGGCCTTGCGATGGGATCGGGCACCGATGTGGCCATCGAAGCCGCCGAAGTCGTGCTGATGAGCGGCGATCCCGGCGGCGTTGCCAATGCCCTTGGCCTTTCGCGGGCCGTGATGCGAAACATCCGCCAGAACCTCTTCTGGGCCTTTGGCTATAACGTCCTGCTTATCCCGGTGGCGGCAGGCGTGCTTTATCCGTTCTTTGGCGTCTTGCTTTCGCCGATGCTTGCCGCGGGGGCCATGGCTATGTCATCGGTGTTCGTCGTCATGAATGCTCTGCGTTTGCGCCGCGCCGGACCGTGGCGGCGTGCAACCTCCGCCGGTTGAGGACGTCTTTTCTGCCGGCCGGTCAGCGCGGGGTTAATCACGCGCGCGCAGGACGGATGCCGGGCGGGCGGAAAGTGGACGAAGCGCAAAAAGAAGGCCGGCAATCAGGGTCATCAAAGCGCCCCCCGTGACGATGACAAAGGCGCTCAGCGCTTCAAAGCGATAGCTGCCCTGCATGACGAAGACCATCACCCACCACCCGGCGATGGCCCCGAATGCCACGGCGACAATGCCTGCCGCCGCCCCCATCAGCGCCGAGCGCAGCGCGAAACTGCCAAGGATCATGGCGCGCGTTGCTCCCAGCGTTTTCAGGACTGCGGCCTCATAGACCCGTGCACGCTCTCCGGCCGCGGCTGCACCGATCAGCACGACCAGCCCGGTCAGCAGCGTCACGCCAGCGGCAATGGCCGTCGCCCTTGCGATCGCCGTCAGTGCATCGCTGACCCGGTCGATCGCATCCCGGACACGGATTGCCGTGATGTTTGGATAGATGTTGGACAGGTCGCGCAGGATCGCCGCCTCGGCCCCCGGATCGGCATAGACCGTTGCGATCCAGCTATGGGGGGCGCCTTGAAGTGCGGCCGGGTCCATCGCCATGACAAAGCCGATCCCGGCGGTTTCAAACGTTACCTCGCGCAGGGATGTTATCGTCGCGTCGATGTCACGGCCAAGCACGTTCACGGTGACAACGTCGCCCAGCTTCAACCCCATCTCCTCCGCCTCTTCCCGCGCAAAGGACATTTGCGGCGGACCGTCATAGCCCTTCGGCCACCATTTCCCGGCGACGATATCCGTGTTCGGCGGGGGCAGCGCCGAATAGGTCAGGCCGCGATCCCCGCGCAGGACCCAGTGATCACCGGCGACCTTGCGCGCATCCTCTCCGTTGATCCGGGTCAGGACGGCCCGCAGCATTGGCGCATCCTCGACACGGGTGACTTCCGGGTCACCGGCCAGCCGGGCACGAAACCCCTCGATCTGATCGGGCTGAATGTCGACGAAAAAGAAGGACGGCGCGATGTCCGGCAGATCACCGGCGATGGCGTTGCGCAGGTTCGCGTCGATCTGGCCGATTGCCGCCAGGACCGACAGGCCCAGCCCGAGCGAGAGGACGACCGAGGTTGCTTCCTGTCTGGGCCCTCCGATCGCGGAAAGGGCAAGCCGAAGGGCGGGGCGGCCGCGTGCGCGGTGGCTGAACCGGCGGGCAAGAAATCGCAGCGCAGCAGCGGCGAGCGCCAGAAGGGCAAGCGCGCCGACAATGCCGCCGACCGTACCAAAGGCCAGACGCTGCAACCCGGACAGGATGATTGCCGACCCCGCCAGCGCAAGCGCCAGTGCAACAAGGATCGCGCCAAGACGCCAGCCGGGCCAGTTCCGCCGGTTCGGTCCGAGATCGCGGAAAAGCTCGGCCGCCTTCACGTCGCGCGTCCGCGCGAGCGGCCAGAGCGCAAAGAGCGCTGCGGCAAGCGCGCCGTAAAGCGTCGCCTCGGCGAGGGTGCGCAGGTCCAGCCCGATCTCTACCGGTATCGGCAGACGGGCGGCGATCAGCGGGCCGGCAAGGATCGGTGCGAACCCGCCAAGGATCAACCCGCCAAGAATGCCGGCTGCCGCCAGCACCGCAATTTGAAGAAGATAGGTTGCAAAAATCGTACTGGAAGACGCCCCCAGAGACTTCAGCACGGCTATCGTTTCCGTCTTGCCATCAAGATAGGACCTGACCGCGGCACCGATGCCGACCCCGCCAACCGCCAGCCCGGCAAGCCCGACCAGCACCAGAAACGATCCCATCCGATCGACGAAGCGCTGCATTCCCGGTGCGCCATTGCGCGAATCCTGCCAACGCATGCCGCTATCGGCGAGGGCGCCTTGGGCCTTGGCCTCCAACTGCGACAGATCCGTGCCCGCCGGCAAAAGAAGCCGGTAGCGCGTATCGAAAAGACTTCCCGGCTCAAGCAGGCCCGATCCGGCAAGATCTGCGCTGCGCAGAATGGTTCTCGGGCCAAGCGTGAAACCGGCAGTGGCGGAATCCGGCTCTCGCATCAGGTGGGCGGACAGGCGAAACTCTTTCACGCCAAGGCGGAACCGGTCGCCAAGAGACAGACCCAGCCGGTCGGCAAGAACCGGATCGGCCACGGCGCCCGGAATGCCGTCTTGCGGGGCCAGCGCCTCGTCCAGCGACATGGGCGGATCCAGAATGACCTGACCGGTCAATGGATATGCGCCGTCTATGGCCTTTACCTGCGTCAGCGCCCGGTCCGCGGCATCGCCCTGGCCAACGACCGCCATCGACCGGAAATCCACGATTTCGGAAATGCGGGCGGCGTTCTTTTCCATGAAGGCGCGTTCGTCTTCGCTGGCAAAACGATAGGTGAACGACATCTGGACGTCGCCGCCAAGAAGCACCGCGCCCTGATCGGCGATGGAGCGAGTGATGGCCGCGCGCACCGTGCCGACAGCCGCGATCGCCGCGACCCCGAGTGTCAGGCACAAGAGAAAGACCACAAAGCCAGAGCGCGAGCCCCGCATTTCGCGCCTTGCGAAGCGCGCCGCCGTCCCCAGCGTCATTCCGCCACCTTGCTTGCGTGCGGGCGATCCTCGGCGTCTATGCGGCCATCGGCAAGGCGAATGATCCGGTCGCAGCGCTGGGCAAGCTCGGGCGCAT
This sequence comes from Paracoccaceae bacterium, assembly GCA_020447005.1. Classification (GTDB taxonomy): domain Bacteria; phylum Pseudomonadota; class Alphaproteobacteria; order Rhodobacterales; family Rhodobacteraceae; genus Albidovulum. The sequence goes on along the minus strand of JAGRDO010000078.1, from coordinate 16,612 downwards.
GGGTGACAAGGATCAGTGTCGCGCCGTGGCGGTCGCGAAGATCGAACAACAGATCCATGATCGCGGCGCCCGTGGTGCCGTCGAGGTTGCCGGTCGGTTCGTCGGCGAGAAGGATCGCCGGACGGGGCGCTGCCGCGCGCGCAAGGGCAACGCGCTGCTGCTCGCCTCCCGACAGTTGCGCGGGATAGTGATTCATCCGCGAACCCAGACCCATCGCCCCCAGTTCCGCCGCCGCGCGATCAAACGCATCCGCCGCACCTGCGAGTTCCAGCGGTACAGCGACGTTTTCAAGTGCGGTCATGGTGGGAATCAGGTGGAATGACTGGAAAACGATCCCCATATTGCCACGACGGAACCGGGCGAGCGCATCTTCGTCCATCGCGGTCAGATCATGGTCAAGGGCCATGACGCGGCCGGAAGTGGCGCGTTCAAGCCCGCCCATGATCATGAGGAGCGATGACTTGCCCGAACCCGACGGACCGACCAGCCCAAGGCTTTCGCCCCGCGTGACCTCCAGCGAAATGCCGCGCAGAATATCAAGCGCGCCTGCATTGCCGCTGAGGGTAAGCTGCGCCTTGTCCAGTTTCAGTACGACGTCGTTCATCAGGCTGTTCCGCTCTGTCCCTGCCTCTGTGGCATATGGGGTCTTGCGGGGGCTGCGCAACCGTGGCGCGGGTCTTGCGATCATGTTTGCGCTGATTGCGCCGGCTTGCGCTGCGGCGCCAGTTCAACTTCTGGCCTTTGGCGACAGCCTGACGGCCGGATACGGGCTTGCACCCGATGAAGGGTTTGTTCCGCAGTTGCAGGCGTGGCTTGCCGACCGGGGCCGCGACGTGGCGGTGGTGAATGGCGGGGTGTCGGGCGATACGACGGCCGGGGGAAAGGCGCGGATAGGCTGGGCTTTGAGCGATCAGGTCGACGCGATGATCCTGACACTCGGCGGGAACGATCTGTTGCGGGGAATTGCGCCAGAGGACGCGCGGGCCAATCTGGACGCCATCATTCAGACCGCACTGGCAAGGAACATTCCCGTTCTTCTCGTGCCCATGTCCGCGCCGGGGAATTTCGGGCCGGACTACAAGGCCGCATTCGATGCGATTTACCCTGATCTGGCCGCGAAATACGGGCTCCACCTGGCGCAACCCTTCCTGCAACCGATACTTGACCTGCCCGACCGCAAGGCCGCCTTCGCGGAATATGTTCAGCGGGACGGGCTGCACCCGAATTCAAAAGGCGTGGCGCTGGTGGTCGCTGCGCTGGGTCCGGAGGTGCTGGGCCTGATCGACGGGCTGAAAGCCCGCTGACCCCCCTCGGTCCGTTGATACTGCGCAAAGGGCGGATCGCCCGTCCACTCCCCCCGGTTCAGCAGGGAGTGAAAAGCACCGCGGCAAGGTCGAGGCGACAAGATTTGGCCCCGTCGGCCCTGCCAGGTTCGACGCCAACCATGGCAAGCAGGACAAGAAGTGCGGCAATCGAAAGATGTTCACGCATGGGAAAGTCTCCGCAAATGTTCTTGTCTTGTTCTAGTCGTTAACCATTAACGGGACGTTACGGTGCCGAGCGGCCGGTCGCAGCAATTCGTTGGTGGTTTCGCCGCATCGGGGTTAGTCATCGGTTGCGCACTGATAGTTTCGGGGTATCACCATGGCGGACACATTCGACGAAGATCTGTTTTTGAAGGGCCTGAGCCGCCGCAAGGCGACGCTTGGCGCCGACTATGTCGAAGCGAACCTTGCCGCCGCCGATGAGTTCACGCGACCGTTTCAGGAAGCGATGACGGCGTGGTGCTGGGGCTTTGGCTGGGGCGATGATGTGATCGACGCCAAGACCAGATCGATGATGAATCTTTCCATGATCGGTGCGTTGGGAAAGATGCACGAATGGGAAATTCACTGCAGGGGCGCGTTGACCAACGGGGTCAGCAAGGAGGAAATCCGCGCGATCATCCATGTGATCGGGATCTATTGCGGTGTGCCGCAGGCGCTGGAATGTTTCAGGGCCGCCCGCAAGGTTCTTGACGAGGCTGGCCGCTGACCCCTGCGGTCAGGTTTCCCGTGCCACATCCTTGTGAACGATCACATCGCATTCCGGCCAGGTTTCGATGATCTTGCGGCGCAGACCCGCCCCAATCGCATGCGCGTCGCGCAGGCTTTGTTCGCCATCCAGTTCGATATGGATATTCACGAAGACGCGGCTGCCGGCGGTGCGGGTCTTCAGGTCATGATACCCGCGCACGCCGGGCCAGTCGCGCGCGATCGCCCCGATCGCCGCCACGAGTTCGGGGTCCGCGCGCCGGTCCATCAAGGCATCCCACGCGCCCTTGCCGATGCGTATGGCGCCGAAAGCCAGCATCAGGGCCGCGGCCAGTGCCACGACGCTGTCGACATGGCCGACACCGAAGCGGCCAGAGATCCATAATGCCGCGATCGCACCCAAGCTGGGAAGCAGATCGGTCATGTAGTGCAGCGAATCGGCCGCGACGACACGGCTTCCGGTCCTGCGGGCGACGTGGCGTTGCCAAAGGACGAGCGCAAGGGTCAGCGCGATCGACAGGCACATGACGAGGATGCCGCCGGACTGTCCCGTCAGAACCGAAGGCGCGCCCGACACCAGCCGGTGAACCGCCGTCCAGCCGATCACCGCCCCGGAGAGCAGGATGAAAAGCGACTGGGCCAACGCCGCGAGATCCTCGATCGAGGTATGGCCGAAGGCATGGTCTTCATCGGCCGGCCGGGCGGCATAGAGAATGGCCATGAGCCCACCGAGCGACATCATCAGATCGAGAGCGTTGTCGGCAAGCGAGGCTGCGACCGAAAGCGACGAGGTGCTGCCCAGGGCCCAGATTTTCAGCGCAACAAGAACTGTCGCGACCAGAACCGAAGCGATTCCGGCGGACAGATTGAGCGAGGATTTGTGAGTGTCCATCAATTGGCCTTTCGATGGCAGGCTCATAGCACTCTGAAACCCGTCGTGAAAGCCGTCGGTTGGGGTTGCGTCAATGCCCCCTGCTCAGCCGGGATGTCACCCGCTCATTCGCGGATTTCATCCGCGCCGACGCCCCAAAGCGCGGCTTTTGCCGCCCATCCGTCAGTGCCGTCCGCATTCACGCGGCACCAATCCAGATTGCAGCTTTCCAATCTTGCGATCACGCCGGATTCAGCCTCGGCCAGAACCGGAGCCGTTGTATCGGGCCGGCTGCGCAAAGCCGCATGGTCCTGTTCGAAAAGGACGGTGCGCGACCCTGAAAGCAATGCATAATGAATCCATCCGCCTTGGCCTTCGCTGTCCTCGACCCTGCGCCAATGACCGAATTCGGCCGTCACAAGCAACGGCATGTCGCGATGACGGAACACCCAGTCGATACGGTGGCTGAGGCTTGGGCCCCGGCGAACATTTCCGGATGACGCCTTGAGCGAGACAAAGCGCGGAAGAGGCAGGTTGGTTGCCGAACCGCGGACCGCGTCGGCATGAACGGGGGCGCTGCCCGCGACACCCAGCCCAAAGGCCAATAACGCTGCCAACACGCGCCGAACGCTTCGCAATTGCATCGCCATCTCTGCTCTTGCGCCCCAAGATCGGGCGCCCTGACCAATCGGGACTTGTGACTCACCCCGTTTCATGGGCACTTTGCCAGCAGCGAGGCTTGGATGGAAGAGAGGAGTAGCGCGGAATGGCTATTGGCCGTTTGACTGTTGTCGTGACGCGACGCCTGCCAGATGTCGTCGAAAAAAGAATGAAAGAACTGTTCGACGTGGAGTTGCGCGATCCTGACACCAAGATGACGCGTGAAGAGCTGTCGTCTGCGGTCAGCCGGGCGGATGTGCTGGTGCCCTGTGTCACCGATCTGATCGATGCCAATCTTCTGGCGCAGGCCGGTGGCAAGCTGAAACTTATCGCCAATTATGGCGCGGGGGTTGACCATATCGATGTACATTCCGCCCGGCAGCGGGGTGTTCTCGTTTCCAACACGCCCGGTGTCGTGACAGAAGACACGGCCGACATGACGATGGCCTTGATCCTGGCGGTCACGCGGCGCATTCCCGAAGGGCTGGCCGAAATGCAGTCGGGCCGGTGGCAGGGCTGGGCGCCCACCGCGTTCATGGGGGGGCGCGTCGGCGGGCGGCGGCTGGGCATTCTCGGCATGGGCCGGATCGGGACCGCCGTTGCGCGCCGTGCAAAGGCGTTCGGCATGCAGGTGCATTACCACAATCGCAAACGTGTGCGCCCCGAAGTCGAGGCTGAACTGGAGGCGACCTACTGGGAAAGCCTGGACCAGATGGTCAACAGGATGGACGTGATTTCAGTCAACTGCCCGCACACGCCGGCAACATTTCATCTGATGAACGCCCGGCGGCTAAGGCTGATGAAACCGCAGGCCGTTATCGTCAATACGTCCCGGGGGGAAGTCATCGACGAAAACGCGCTGACCCGGATGCTGCGGGCCGGAGAGATCGCCGGTGCAGGGCTCGATGTCTACGAACACGGCAAGGATATCAATCCGCGCCTGCGTGAGCTGTCGAACGTCGTTCTCTTGCCGCATATGGGCTCGGCCACCGTCGAGGGCCGGATCGAGATGGGCGAGAAGGTCATCATCAACATCAAGACCTTTGCAGATGGGCACCGGCCGCCCGATCTTGTGGTCCCGTCAATGCTTTGATCCGCGCCGGCGTTGCTTTCCGGGCCGGTTGTTTCCGGCCCGGTAATCCACGAAGGCCCCGCGCGGCGTTACGCCGCCAGACGATCAATCTGCGCTTCGGCGGATTTCAGAACAGTGTCGGGATCGAACATCATCGCGTCGGCCGCAACCACCCTGACATCTGTAATCCCGAAGAAGCCCAGCATGTGGCGCAGATAGCCCGATGCGAAATCGACGTCAGAGCCAAGTTTCGTGCCATCGGATGAAAGCGCGATGATGGCGCGTTTGCCTTTCAGCAGGCCTTCCGGCCCGCTTTCCGTGTAACGGAACGTTTCGCCGCGCCGGGCGAGGTGGTCGAGCCAGCTTTTAAGCTGTGCGGGCAGGCCGAAATTATAGACCGGAAGGGCGATAACGATCGTATCGGCCGCGCGAACTTCGCTCAGAAGCTGATCGGAGTAGGCGGCGATCCGGCTCTGTTCTGCGTTTCGGTCGGCCGCCGGAGTGTACACGGCCCCGATCCACGCGCTGTCAATTTGCGGGACGCCCGCGGACAGGTCGCGGAGGGTCACTGTCGCGTCGGGATCGGTCGCGGTCAACCGGGCGACGATACGGTCCGTCAGTTTGCGAGATACCGAAGCTTCCCCCTTTATTGAGGCTTCGATGCGAAGAATATGAGTCATGGTAAGCTCCTGGTGTGAGGTTCTCACCAAATCTAGCTCTGTGCGCAGAGAGATAAATTGTAAAAGAATATTGATTATGTGTGCGTGTATGCACATAGATATCCGGACGAAGCCGCCGATGATCCGGAAAAGACATGCCGCAGGGGTGATCGGGCGTGATGTTGAAAAATATGGTGAGAAATCGAAATATGAGCAAATCTGTCAGCAGGCGCACATAGGCGAAGAACACGCCAATGCGCGGTCCAAAGGGTCATGTGCGCAAATGGAAAACTGGGACGAAATTCGGACGGCCTATCAGGTTGCCCGCATCGGGACGGTATCGGGTGCGGCCGAAGTGCTGGGCGTTCACCATGCGACGGTCATTCGCCATATCGATGCGCTGGAGGAACGCCTTGGCGCAAAGCTGTTTCAACGGCATCAGCGCGGCTATTCGGCCACCGAAGCCGGACGCGAACTTTTCAAGGTTGCCCAGGCAACAGAGGACCAGTTCAGCAACCTCGCGGCCCGGATCGCGGGCGTTTCCACCGAAATATCCGGCGAAATCGTCGTAACATCGCTTCCCGGACTGTCCGAGCAGATTTTGCCCACCCTTCTGCGCGTTCAGGCCGAATATCCCGAACTTCGCGTCCGTTACCTGTCGGATCCACGGCTCTTTCGTCTGGAATACGGCGAGGCGCATATCGCCATTCGCGCAGGAGGACGTCCGCAAGAGCCTGACAACATCGTTCAGAACTTTTGCACGCTCCGGCGCGGGCTCTATGCCAGCCCGGACTATATCCAAAGATATGGTCTTCCGGCGGGCGAAGACGACCTGTCCGGCCACCGGTTCGTCGGACCCAATTCGGCCGAAAACCGCGCCCCATACTACCGTTGGCTGGCAGACAGGATACCGGCCGACGCCGTGGTCTTTCGAACCAATGACGAATGGGTCGCGATCGAGGCCGTGCTTTCAGGGGCGGCGCTCGGGTTCCTGCCGGTGCCGCTTGCCCGGCGCCACCCCGAGATGATCGAAGCGCTGCCTTTGCGCAGCGACTGGGATACACCGCTCTGGCTCGTGACCCATGTCGATCTGCATCGTACCCCTCGCATCCAGCTGATCCTCGCCGAGCTGAAGGCCGATGCGCGAGAGCGCGGAACCTGTTGACATGATGTCCGAACCGGCGCGCGGTCATCTGGCGATGCTGCTGTTCTCGGCGCTGGTTGCGGGGTCCTTCGCGCTCGGCGCCCAGGTTGCAAATCTGGTATCGCCCGTTGCCTTCACCGCGGTTCGCTTCGTTCTTGCCACAGCGCTGGTCGGCATCGCGATCATGGTGCGCGGTCGCGTGACGGGATCAAGCCTTGCCGCGCCTTGGCGATACCTCGTCCTTGGAGGCATCTTCGCGCTTTACTTTGTCCTGATGTTCGAGGGGTTGAAAACCGCCAGCCCGGTATCGACGTCCGCCGTCTTCACGCTGACGCCGGCCCTCTCTGCCCTGTTCGGCTGGTTTCTTTTACGGCAGCGAACCACGCCGCGAATTGCCCTTGCGCTGGCGCTCGGCGCGGCAGGGGCGCTCTGGGTGATATTCCGTGCCGACCCGATGGCCATAGTGAAGCTCAACATCGGCCACGGGGAAAAGATCTTCTTTCTCGGCTCTATCGCACATGCATTCTACACACCCCTTGTCCGACGGCTGAACCGGGGGGAAAGCGCGCTTGTCTTCAGCTTCTGGACGATGGTTGCGGGGTCCGCGCTGCTCTGGGCCTATGGCTGGGCCGAGATCGCGGCAACCGCGTGGCGGGAAATGCCGGCGGTTGTCTGGGTGACGCTGGGCTACACCGCGTTTTTTGCCAGTGCCGTCACGTTCGTCCTTTTGCAATATGCGACATTGCGGCTCCCGGCATCAAAGGTGATGGCCTATACCTACCTCACGCCAAGCTGGGTGGTTGTCTGGCAGCTTTTTCTTGGCCAGCCAGTCCCGTCGCTCCTGGTCTGCTCGGGGATCGGGCTGACCGTGACCGCGTTGCTCCTTCTGCTCAAGGACGGCGATGCCATGCCGGCAAGAACGCCGGCGAAATGAGTGCCGGCAAGGCGGGCGCGTGACCTCTCGCACGAACCTCAACCCAGCGCTCGCTCTCACGCGGTCGCGGCGCGAAGCCTTTCGGCGGCCGTCTTTCTGGCGACGAATTACACCCGATGGACGCGATCCGAGCGACCGTTGCTCATGCAACGGGCGCGAGAGACAGAATGCGCCCGCGCCCGCGGGCGCGCGATTGGATCAAGCCCGGTCGGCAGGAAGCTCAACGGCCAGAAAGCGCTCGAACGAATCGAAATCCAGCGGGTCAAACAGGCCGAAGCCCTGAATCCACACCGTCGCGTCCCGCATGGCGTCAGGCTCCAGCCGACACCATTTCACGCGGCCGCGCCGTTCCTGGCTGATCAGCCCCGCATCGGCAAGAACGCCAAGATGCTTTGAAATCGCCGCAAGCGACATCTCGAACGGCTCGGCTACATCCGTCACCGCCATGTCGTCTTCCAACAGCATGGTCAGGATCGCACGTCGGGTCGGATCGGCGAGGGCGGCGAAGATTGTGTCGAGGTTTGCGCTGCGTGACATCCTGCAACATTACCTCTATAGCGAGGTCGTAGGAAGGCCGCGATCATCCGGGCGAGTGCCGGAACGCACCAGAGGTCTTGCGGATGCAGAATTCCCGATGGACGAAGGAAACACCCCAGTGTTCCGTCAACCGGCGGCAAGGGGGTGACGAATGCCTGTAAGATATTGGGCCCTGATCATCGTTCTTGGCATCGGCTGGGGATCGTCGATGTTCTTCAACGAGATACTGCTTCGGGAACTTGGTCCGCTGCAAACCGGGTTCGGACGGGTCGGTCTCGGTGCGGCCGGATGCTGGCTGTGGCTTTTTGCGGCAGGCACGAGAAAGCCGGTCAATACGGTTTTCCTGCGTGACGTCGCGATCTTCGGGGTTTTGCAATACGCGGCACCTCTGGTGATCTTTCCTGCCGCACAGCAATTCATCACATCGGGAGAGGCCGGAGTGGTCAACGCCACAACTCCGATCATGGTGGTCATCTTCTCGCATTTCTGGCCCGGGGGCGAAAAGGCAACCCTGGTTCGCAGTCTGGGGGTCCTTTGCGGGTTTGCAGGGATCGTCGTTCTGGCCCTTCCTGCCTTGCGCGCAGGTGCAGAGGGCGAATTCGGTGGCTTGCTGTTCTGCCTTCTGGCGCCAATCTGCTACGGCATCGCGGTCAACTGGTTTCGAAGACTGCGCGGCCATGACGCAACTGAAATCACGGCGTGGTCCCTGCTTTTCGGCGCGATGATCCTGCTTCCGGTCGCGGGGGTTTTCGAAGGTGTGCCGGACATTCGGCATGGCGAAACCTGGGCGGCCTTGCTGTTCATCGGGTTCGCTCTTACTTCCGCCGCCTTCATCCTGCTTTTCTGGCTGTTGCCGCGCATTGGCGCCACGCGCACGTCCACGATCACGTTTATCACCCCGGTATCGGCCGTGTTGCTCGGCACCGTCTTTCTGGGAGAGCGGCTGCTGCCCGAACATCTTGCCGGCATGGCGGCGATTTTCGCGGGCCTTTTATTGATTGACGGCACACTTCTGCGGCGCCTCGGCATCCTGCGAACCGCGTGATTGTCAACCGCATGGTTGAATATGCAATTCCTGACCGGAAACCGGCCGGGGTCGCCGAAGATGCGGCAAGCGCCAGCGGACAGAGCCAAAAAACATGTTATATAACAATGCGTTACGCGTGTTCCTCTTCAGGAAATCCGGCATTGACTCACGGCGACGGGCCGACTAGCTATCGCGCAACTGAAAAAGGGGCCGTTCATGACAGGTGAGCCCGATCCCGGACGTCTCAAGGCGCTTGAGGGTAGGCTTGCCGAGTTGAAAAGGGCCCGCGCGCCGAAACCTTCGGTCGAGGCGCATTATTCGGCCGCCAGTCAGGGCTGGCGGATGGTGATTGAACTGGTGGCGGGGCTCGCCATCGGTTTCGGCATCGGATACGGGCTCGACACCCTCTTCGGGACGATCCCGCTCTTTCTGGTGCTGTTCATATTGCTGGGCTTCGTGGCCGGAGTGAAGACGATGCTTCGCACGGCGCAGGAAATCCAGGCGAAGAATCAGGCGGGTCCGCCCGCAGGTGAGCAAGGGGAATAGGCGTGGCAACGGCAGAACACAGCGACGGTCTGGCTTTCCATCCGATGGATCAGTTCATCGTCAAGCCGCTTTTCGGTGGCGAGACATTGAACTGGTATACACCTTCGAATGCGACGCTCTGGATGGCCGTGGTTATCCTGGCCGTGATCGCGCTTTTCGTTCTTGGAACGCGCGGGCGCGCGATCGTTCCGTCGCGGATCCAGTCGGTTGCCGAGCTGGCCTATGGTTTCGTCCACAAGATGGTGGAAGACGTGGCTGGCAAGGACGCCCTGAAATTCTTCCCCTACATCTTCACGCTGTTCTGCTTCATCGTCTTTTCGAACTTCGTCGGGCTTTTGCCGAAGGCTTTCACCACGACCAGCCACATCGCCGTGACGGCGCTGATGGCGGTCGCTGTTTTCCTGACCGTGACGATCGTGGGCTTTGTCAAGAACGGCGCTGGTTTCCTCAGCCTGTTCTGGGTCAGTTCCGCCCCGCTTGCGCTGCGCCCGATCCTCGCGCTGATCGAGATCATTTCGTATTTCGTGCGCCCCGTCAGCCACTCGATCCGACTTGCCGGGAACATGATGGCAGGCCACGCCGTGATCAAGGTTTTCGCGGCCTTCGCGCCCCTCATCCTCATTTCGGGGATCGGCGTCGCCGTGACGCCGCTGTCCATTCTGGCCATCGTTGCGATGTATGCGCTCGAAATCCTCGTCGCCTTCATCCAGGCCTACGTCTTTACCATCCTGACCTGCGTCTATCTCAAGGATGCGCTGCATCCGCACCACTGACGCACGTCGAAACTCATCTGCAAATCAAACGTCAAGGAGATCAACATGGAACTCGCAGCAGCAGCAGCACTGGGCAAATTCATCGGTGCGGGCCTTGCCTGTATCGGCATGGGCGGCTCGGCCATGGGTGTGGGCAATGTCGCAGGCAACTTCCTTGCCGGCGCCCTGCGTAACCCGTCGGCCGCGGCAGGCCAGACGGCGACCCTCTTCATCGGTATCGCGTTTGCCGAAGCGCTCGGGATCTTCTCGTTCCTCGTTGCACTTCTGCTGATGTTCGCGGTCTGAGCCTGATCGAACCATCCTTACAACCGGGTAAGCGCCCTTCGGGGACTTGCCCGGAGTAAAACAGGTTTTCGGGGGACGACATGTCTAACACCACGCAAACGGCGGCCGAGACCGTGACGGAAACGGCAGGCCATGCCGCAGAGGCTGCCGGACATGCGGCGCAGTCTGCAGGCATGCCGCAGCTCGATTTCAGCACCTTCCCGAACCAGATCTTCTGGCTCGTGGTGGCGCTGGTTGTCATTTATCTCGTCTTGTCGCGCATCGCGCTGCCGCGTATCGGCGGCATCATCGCCGACCGGCAATCGACGATTACCAATGACCTGGCTGCAGCGGAAGAACTGAAGGCGAAGGCGGTCGAGGCTGAAAAAGCCTATGATCAGGCGCTGGTCGATGCGCGGGTCGAGGCGAACAAGATCATTGCCGAAGCGCGCGCCGACATTCAGAAAGACCTCGACAAGGCGACGGCCAAGGCCGATGCAGAGATCGCGGCCAAGGCTGCGGAATCTGCCGGCCGGATTGACGAGATCCGTGCCGGTGCGGCCAAAAGCGTGGCAGAGGTTGCCAAGGACGCCGCGGAAGCCATCGTCGCGGCGATGGGCGCCAAGGCTGACGCCAAATCGATTTCGGCGGCGGTTGCAGCACGGCTGAAAGGGTAAGGACATGAAAAAAGCGCTGACCCTTGCATTGCTGCTGTCCGCCGGTCCGGCGATGGCGGCTTCGGGACCGTTCTTCACACTTCGCAACACCGACTTCGTCGTGACGATCGCCTTCCTGCTTTTCGTGGGCGTGCTTTTGAAGTTCAAGGTGCCGGCCCTGATCGGCGGGCTTCTTGACAAGCGGGCCGCGGGCATCAAGGCGGACCTCGACGAAGCGCGCGCCTTGCATGATGAGGCACGGTCCATCCTTGCCACATATGAGCGCAAGCAGAAGGAAGTCGAAGCACAGGCCGAACGCATCGTCGAAACCGCCAAGCGCGAGGCTCTGGCCGCGGCCGAACAGGCCAAGGCTGACCTCAAGGCTTCGATCAAGCGGCGCCTCGGCGCGGCCGAAGACCAGATCGCCTCGGCAGAAGCCGCCGCGATCCGCGAGGTCCGCGATCGCGCCGTCACCGTGGCTGTCGCGGCGGCCGGCGACTTGATCGGATCGCAGATGAGTGCGGCAGAACGGAACAAGCTGATCGAGAAGTCGATTGGCGAGGTCGACGGGCTGCTACACTAGGCCCTGTCGCGGCACGAATAACGATCCAGCAAACCCGGCCATTGGCCGGGTTTTCCTTTCTGGAAGCGACCCGGCCACCGGCGCCGCGGCGTCGGGTCTTCCCTGATGGGTGCGAAGGGGTAGATTTTCGGCCTCTGCCGAACCAATTCGCGCAAACTGGACCGGCCATACAATCAAACGCCGGCGGGGGCTCAGGAAAACGTGTTTTCCCGGAGTGGACCGTATTGAGGATGCCGCAGAGCCGACCGGGCCTGTGACGGCCAATGCTCGGCGGCCACTGGAAGGTATTTCCATGCAACACGGCCGCTGCGATTTTCGCAGGGGACAACCAATTTCCGGTCCGGAACGGCCAATCATGAAAACTGGTTCCTTTTGGCGCCTCATGTTGTGGTATTTTGGCAAATCTGGTTAAATCCGCGGCAGCAATCCGGGGATCCACAGTGAACACACGCATCGTTACCCTGAAAGCGCCCGAAACCGCCGAGGTGACAATCGGCGCGACGGCACAGTCCGTCATCGACACGATCGTCGCCCGAATTGAATCGCAGGAATACGAGGTCGATGAGCGTCTGCCCTCGGAACGGACACTGGCGGCAGAGCTTGGCGTGGCACGCAATACCGTGCGAGAGGCGCTTGATGTGCTTGAGACGCGAAAGATGATCCGTCGCCGCGCTGGCAGCGGCAGCTTCGTGACTTACCAGACCGGGCCGCAGGGCAACTCATCGCCATCGGCCCTCGCCTCTAATACCAGTCCGCTGAATCACCTTGTCGTGCGGGGTATTCTCGAGCCGGAGATGGTACGGCTGGCGATCATCAACATGACCCCGCGCCAGATCGAAGCGCTGGGCGCGGTGCTGTCAGAGATGGAGCAGGTTCGCACCGATGCCTCGGCCTTTGCCCGCCAGGAAGAAGAGCTTTATCGTCAGATCGCGCACGGAACCGGCAACCCTCTTCTGGCCGCGTGCTACGAACTGGCGATCGACGCCTGCCGCCAGAATTTTCGCGCCGCCCTGTTGCGTCGCCACCTGACGCCGAAGCGCATCGGCGACTATCAGCAGCGCTACAACACGCTCTTCAACGCCATCGCCTCGCGAGATATCGAAGCCGCGGTCGAGTTCATCAAGCTTCACCTGATCGAAGAGCAAAAGCTATTGCTGCAGGAAGTCTGAGCCTAGATGCTGCGCCGGGTCGGCCCGGTCTTTTGACTGGCCCGCACCTGCCGCTGATCCCACATCTGCCCCAGTTCGATCATCTGGGCCTTCAGCCCTGCACCATGCCGCGCCAGCCAGTCCGGGATTGAGCCGAACTCGACGATCCTTGCCTTGCCGCCGCGCAGTTCAACCACCGGCCAATCTCCGACCAAGGCATTGTCAATGCCGAATATTTCCGACCCCCACCAGGTCGCGGGGCCGAACGCATGCATGACGGCGCCAGACTGTTTCATCGCGGCCAGAACCGAGATCGACGTGACGCTGCCCGCGCGTTCCGCCGCCGAATGCCAGATGTCGAGGATGGCCGCGTATTCCCATGAAACCGCGCTCCAGCTGTCGGGGTACCGGCGCTGATATTCCAGGTAGAAATCCTTCGGGCGGTTGAAGAAGAACGCCTTCTCGGCCAGGGCGGGATCGTCAAAATCAGGGAACTGAAAGACAAAGCCCTCCATGAAGGCGTGTGACGTGCGTTCGATCAGCCGAGGGTAGGCATCAAGCGTGCACGACAGAAGCTGACCCTGAAATCCTGCTTCATGAGCAGCCTCGGTCAGCGCGTGAACCATCGGGGTATAGCTTGTGCACCAGCAAAGAATGTCGGGCGCTTCCGCCATCATTGCGGCAACCATGCCGGACGCGTCGGTGTCGAGCGGGTCATAGCGGATTTCCTTGACGACCTCGATCCCCGCCGCTGCGAAGGCCGCGCGATACGTGGCCAGAGAAGGCAAGCCCAGTGCATCGGTCTGGCTGCACAGTGCCACACGGCGCAGGTGCGGCCGTTCGCGCGCCAACCAACCCACCCCGGTCACGTTGTAGATCGGATGAACCTCGCTCGGCGCGATCAGATAAGGTGTGTCGGGCGAAAGGTCGGACGGCAGGAGCGTGGCGGTCAAAAGCTTGCGGTCGGTCAGATAGTCGATGACCGGCGACAAGGTATCGCCGCCAAGCGCAAGAAGCAGTTTCACGTCCCGCTCTTGCACCAGTTGGCGGACCCCTTCCAACGCCAGCTTTGCATCATACTGGCAATCGAACGGCACCAGTCGGATATTGTGCCGTTGCCCGTTCAAAACCAGACCGCCTGCCTTGTTGATGCCGTCCGCCCAGATATGGCAACCGTTCAATCCCGGCAGCCCCCAGGATTGGACTGAACCAGTTAGTGGTACCATGAAGCCGATATTGATCGTATCGGCGACTCCGGCCGTCAGCCGGGGCAAAGCGCCCTTCACTGCCAGTCTGTGCGCGAAACTTCCAGATCCCATATGCCGGAGAATACGGGGTTTTCCGCCTTTGCGAAGCCGGATTCGAAAGAATATCACTGTGAGGCAGAAGATTTTATTGACAGGGGTGCAACCAGTTCGTCAATCTGGTCCAAACCAAAAGCACCAAAATCGGGAATTGGTCTGTACCAACAGGAGGTGACAATGAAGAAGCGCGTGGCAATCATCGGAGCAGGCCCGTCTGGCCTGGCGCAGTTGCGGGCCTTCCAGTCCGCGGCGAAGAAGGGCGATGCAATCCCCGAACTGGTCTGCTTCGAAAAGCAGGCGCACTGGGGCGGGCTTTGGAACTACACTTGGCGCACGGGCGTCGACGAATACGGAGAGCCCGTCCACGGTTCCATGTATCGCTACCTTTGGTCGAACGGCCCCAAGGAGGGGCTGGAATTCGCCGACTATTCATTTGAAGAGCATTTCGGCAAGCAGATCGCCTCTTACCCGCCGCGCGCCGTGCTCTTCGACTATATCGAAGGCCGGGTGAAGAAGGCCGGCGTGCGCGACTGGATCCGATTCTCGACCACCGTGCGCAACGTCACCCATGACGAGGCGACGGGCAAGTTCACCGTGACTGTCCATGATCTGGCCAAGGATCGCGTCTATTCCGAGGAATTCGACAATGTCATCGTCGCCTCGGGCCATTTCTCGACCCCCAATGTGCCTTACTACCCCGGCTTTGACACCTTCAACGGCCGTATCCTGCATGCGCATGACTTCCGCGACGCACGTGAATTCATCGACAAGGACGTCCTGATCCTCGGCACCTCCTATTCGGCCGAGGATATCGGTTCACAATGCTGGAAATACGGTTGCAAGTCGGTGACGGTTGCCCATCGCACCGCGCCCATGGGCTTCAAATGGCCGTCGAACTGGAAAGAAGTGCCCGCCCTTGTGAAGGTCGAGGGCCGCACCGCGACATTCAAGGACGGCACGACCGGCGATTTCGATGCGATCATCCTCTGCACCGGCTACAAGCACCATTTCCCCTTCCTCCCCGACAATCTCAGGCTGAAGACGGCGAACCGGCTTGCCACGGCCGATCTCTACAAGGGTGTCGTCTGGGTTCACAACCCGAAGCTCTTCTATCTCGGGATGCAGGACCAATGGTTCACCTTCAACATGTTCGACGCGCAGGCCTGGTGGGTGCGCGACGTGATCATGGGCAGGATCGCGGTGCCAGCCGACAAGGCCACCCTGGTTGCCGATGCCGAAAAGCGCGTGGCCGATGAAGATGCGGGTCAGGATGCCCATGACGCGATCCATTATCAGGGCGACTATGTGAAGGAACTGATCGCCGAGACGGATTATCCAAGCTTCGATGTCGACGGCGCTTGCCAGGCCTTCTTCGACTGGAAGGACCACAAGAAGCAGGACATCATGGGGTTCCGCAACAACTGTTACAGGTCGGTCATCACCGGTACGATGGCGCCCTTGCATCACACGCCCTGGAAAGATGCATTGGACGATTCGATGGAATCCTACCTGCAGAACGAACCCGGCCGGACTGTCGCGAAAACAGCCTGACCGTCCCACCGTTAGCCTCTGAATGTCTGACGCCATGACCGCTCTGATGCGGTCGTGGCCACAGGGAACTATGCCATGCGCACACGATCGGCCCCACCCCGCCGCACGCTATCGCGTTTTGACACGTCGACGTTCACGCCGCTGTTGGCGTTTGGGGACAGTGAAGGCACGATGCTTTGGCACAATATCTCGTTTGACGCGGAAAGCGGCACAGGCAGTTACATGCTGGTGATGGCGCCGGGGGCGAGCAGTGCGCCGCATCGGCACCGGGGGGCGGAAGAGTTCTATGTGCTTGAGGGTGAGCTCATTGATTTCGACGGCCAGATCTACCGTGCGGGGGATTTCGTGCGGCTGGCGCCGGGAACGGCGCACAGTTCGCTTTCCCCGGAAGGCTGCAAGCTTCTGGTGACGCATTGGGGCCGGACCGAGCGGGTCGGGATTGGTGAGCTTGAGCCCCTGTCCTGAACGGTTGGCCGGTCATCGAAACCCCGTTTGAACGCGCCGGCGTCATCACCCCCGGGCCAGCCGGTGCTTCCGCCGGGGGGGCGAGCGTCACCCGGTTCCGGGTGGCGGAAGCCGCGCGGTCGAAATCCGCAAGGGCGACGAGATCACCATTCAGGTTCGCGGGGGGGGGGCTGCAACCGGTCGAGAGGGTGTTCTTCGCCCCCGACCGGCGGTCCGACGCCGCGATGATCGGGGCGAAGGGCGGGCGCGACCTGTCGGGCCGCAAGGGTATCGGTGCGCTGGAAATCGCGGGCTTCGATCTTGGCCGTGCCGAAGGAATGGGCGGCGGCGCTCGACCGGCAGGACGATTTGGCCGTGAAGGTTGTTGATTTCCGCTGAGAAGTGA
>JAGRDO010000077.1 GCA_020447005.1 Paracoccaceae bacterium | reverse complement strand
TAATTCGCGGGCTGTTGTTCTGGATACCGCTCCGTAATCCACCTGGCAGCCTCCTCGACGGTCGTCCAACCATCGACAGCCAACTCACTGGCGGCCTCTCGCAGCGCGCCCACAATACCTGCGCCAGGCCAGAACACTGTGCCATCCGGGTGAATGCCATTTACCACGAGGTCATGGAATGCATCTGACTGCACGACTTCCGCGAGCGCCCGACGAGCGTCATGCATGCCCTTAGCCCATGCCCGGAGTTCTTCGAAATGCTGGTCAATCCGGGTGTAGGCTTCGATCAACGCATCGCGGCCGCCACGGCATCCGTCCAGGGTTCCGATGTCGTGCTGGTCAATGAAATGATGGACCAGGTTGTTCCGCAAAAGAACCAATTCCCTCAGGTCATTCTCAGTCCGGGCGAAATCCGAGTTCGACAGTCGCAACCGGCTGCCGATTGAGATGTGGGCATCAGAGGTATCGGTTGAGGTCTGTACCGGAGTGTCCACCTCATTGGTAACAACATACGATCCGAGGAGTTCGTCGACCATGGTTCCGAGCGTCTTGCCGGCAGTGGCGGTCATGCGCGCCGCCCGCACCGCCTCCAAAGCATGAGCCGGCCCCGAGATTTCGTAGTCCGCCATAATAGCTTTGATCAGACGTTCGTACTGCTGTAGCCGCAGCAAACATCGACCCAGTAATCGCTGGACCTCACGCTGAAGCGCCTGCAGTGCTTCGTCAGAATTTTCCGTCATGCCGCAATCGAGCTCAGTTTTCTTGCGTCAACCATATATTGAGCCGCGACACTGTACAGGCTGGTCTCTTACCGCCGCATCGGGAGGGAACGACTGAGGCGCTACTCGGCGACAGGATAAGAAAGGCAGTGTCACAGCGCCAACACACCATTCCGTTCATCGTAAAGGCGAGCCCAAAGAGCTGAAAAGTTATGCGAAATCAACAGTCTACCCTAATTTCTACACTGAAATTGTGCCGTGTTTTCCGGGGGTTAGCAAAAGGAACATATCTCTGGTTCGAATCCAGAGTGCTCCGCCACCACATAAGTAATTGATATTAAACGATTTTTATCCTCACGTATTGGGGCGTGGTTTCCGGGACTTGCGCGGGGTATCGACCCCTAGAGACTTGAAATTTCAGGCGAAATAGCCGCCCAAATTGGCGCAAGTCTCTGTTTGCCATTTGGCGCGATACGGTTTCCGGCCGTGGCTACGGGCGCTGGACTTGACTTCAGGGCACCAGCAAGCTGGCGTGGACTTTGATCAGCTACGGTCAGTCTCGGAAGGTTTCAGGCCATCGCCCGTTCCAGCCTCTGCTTCCGACGTTCCCAGTCAGGCATTACTTTGTCGAGGAGTTCGAAGAACGCCGTTCCGTGATGGGGCTCCGCCACGTGACAGAGCTCGTGGGTGATCACGTAGTCTATGGCATCGACCGGTGCCTGTACTAGGCGGCGATTGAGCAGCAAGCGTCCGGCCGGCGACATGGACCCCCATCGCTTCCTGGTCCGACGCACGATGAGACCTTTCGGCCGAAATGCCTCGGGGTTCGGGAAGTAGCCGAGACAGAGTTTGATGCGCTCTGGAAACTTGACGTGGGCCCGGTCCCGGTACCATGCCTCGACAAGTTCGCGCGTGATCTCAGGCCGGTTAGGCCGGTGAGACTGCACGACGATGTAGCCGCGGATCAGCTTCACGCTCTCTTGGACATGCGGGACGACCTTCAGCCGATACTGCCGCCCCAGGTAGAGATGCGTCTCCGCCAGAAAGGCTTACACTGTCGCGTTTGTCCAGCAGGTCGCTGAATGGGAAGGTAAGCGCAAGGGAAAGCTTGCACAACACATCGCTCAGTCTTTGCTGGACACAGTCGCAAGCCATGGTCAGACGGCGATGAGCGTCGAGACCTGCGAAGTGTGGGTGATTGTCGATGGCGTGGTTGTCGGTAACGGCCCTGTCGAACCGTTCAAGGTTGAACCATTTTCCGGCTTTGAGACTCCGCTCGAGTTTCCCATTCCGAACATCCTTCCTGACCCAGAGACCGGGGAGCCGGTCAATGTCCTGGCGGGAAGCTCAGGACCCGACTACTTGCGTCTGCAAACCAGCGGGCGCCAGTTGCAAATGTCATCGGAAAGGCCTTGAGGACGTGCGTGGACATGACCGGCTTGCCTGGCATCCAGGCGTTCCCAATCTCGATGACGATGGAGCCGTCCTCCGTCACCATCTCGCGCAGCAACGGCGCGAAGTCCGCGAACCAGGACACGTACTCGTCCTGGGTCCGGTTTCCGTAGGCCTTCTTGGTGTTCAGGGGGAAGGGAGGTGAGGTCATGACCAGCTGCACCCGACCAGCGTGGGTCGAGAGCGACGGCGACCGCAGGACCTCCTCGGACATCCCGTGGTACAGGGCTCCGAGCGCGGTCGCGTAGACCGGCGCGAACGCGTCGGCGTCACCAGGCCGGGCGGCCGCGATGCTCGCCTCGTGCGTCACGAACCAGTCTGCCATGAAGTCCCCCGCGCGATTCACGCTTCCTACCATATCTCGGAAGTCAAGACCCGGATACCCCAAAGGCTTGAGATAAGGCCCGGTCAGACCCCTTTGCCCCCTCAGCGCGGTGCCGCGAAGCGTTTACGGTGTCTATGCTGTACTTGGGGACCTAGCACCGGGCGGCGGTATCGCCTAAGTGCTTGATTTTTGGCTCCGGCGGTAGGGATCGAACCTACGACCAATTGATTAACAGTTATAGAAATCCGGTTTCACAGGCTTTCATGCTGTTTCACATTGTTTCAATAACGCACTGTTTTCGCTTTCATAATTGTATTTTTGGCCGGAATGCCTATCTTGTGGTTTCAATGATCGGTGGCGACTCGGTGGCGATTCCGTCCTCAAGTCGCCACCGGGAACCCGGAGGCTCGAATGCCCGTCATCAAAATCGCCCGCCGCACCATCGCGGCAATCGAGACCCCCGATAGGCCCGTCACCTATTACGATGACGCCTTGAAAGGCTTTGGGCTCCTCGTGCGCCCCTCGGGCTCGCGCTCGTGGATTCTGGAATATCGCCCGGGTGCCGGGGGGCGCGGCACGGCCAAGAAGCGCGTTGTGCTGGGCAGCCCTGAGACCGTCACGCCGGAACAGGCCCGGGACATGGCGAAAGACTTGCTCGCCAAGGTGCGCCTCGGCGCCGATCCTGCGGCCGAGCGGGCCGAAGCCCGGGCGGCGGACACCATTTCCGAGATCGCGGCCGAGTGGCTTTCAAGGCATGTCGAACCGAAGCGCAAAGAAGCCACCGCGAAGCTCTATCGCGCGGTTTTGGACACGCATATTCTGCCCGCCATTGGCAGCCGGAAGGCTGTGACACTCACGCGCAGCGACGTGGCAAAGCTGCACGGGGCAATCGCCCGGAAGGCGACGGGTGCCAAGAAGACCGGGGCCAAGCGCACCGCAGCCCAGAAGACGAGGGGCGGCCCGATCATCGCCAATCGGGCGCTGGCCGTGTTGAAGGCCATGTTCAGTTGGGCCATTGACCTCGGCTTGCTCCCCGAGGGTTCGCAGAATCCGGCGTCCGGTGTGGAAGCGTTCAAGGAAAAGGGGCGGGAACGCTTCTTGTCTTCCGAGGAAATGCAGGCGCTCGGCGCTGCCCTCACCTTGGCGGAAACCGAGGGCCTGCCGTGGCAGGTGAACGAGGCAGCCCCGGGCGCGAAACACCTGCCTGCGCCCGAGAACCGCCGCGCACATTTCGACGTGCATTCGGTGGCGGCGATCCGGCTCTTGCTTTTGACCGGCGCCCGGGTGCGGGAAATCCTTGATCTGCAATGGGCGCATGTCGATTTCGGGCGGGGGATGCTCCGGTTGCCTGACTCCAAGACGGGGGCGAAGGTGATCGTGCTCGGGGGCGCGGCGCTGGCGTTGCTCGACGGGCTGCCGCGCATCGGGCGCTATGTGATCGCCAGCACCTCGGCCGGGACCGCGAACGAGAAGCCCCGTGCGGACGTGAATCGCCTGTGGCGCGCGGTCTGCCGGGAAGCTGGAATCGAAGGCACGAGGCTGCACGATCTTCGCCATAGCAACGCGGCTGTGGGCGCCGGGGCGGGATTGTCGCTGCACCAGATCGGCGCCCTTCTTGGGCACTCGCAGGCAGCCACCACCAAGCGATATGCGCACCTCGCAGCGGACCCTCAACGCCGAGCGGCTGACCTCATCGGGAACGAGGTTGCCGCCGCGCTCGGGCTGGGGGCGAATGTGGTCCCGATTGATGGCGGAAAACGGGGGAAACGGGCATGACCGAGGAACACCCGCTTGGCGCGGTCTGCGGCCACGATGATCTTGCGCACCTGCCGCCCAAGGAACGGGCGAGGATGCGGCGACTGCGGGACTGGCTGGCCGCGCGTTCTTGGAAGCCTTCGCAGGCGATGGCAGTCCTGTGCGGTTACGATCCCGAGGTGGGGCGCAACACCGGGGGCGCCGACATGTCTTTCCTCCCCGGCGCGGATGTTTTCTACGGAGTCCCATTCGGTGCGCGGGAACCCGAAGACCTGTGGGCACTGGACGCCGGGCTTGAGGATCAACACGGTTATATCGGCGGGCTGCGCCTGACCACCATGCCCCCCAAAGAGGCGATAGCGAAGACGGTTGCGGCCGGGGTTCCGATTCCGTGGCTCAAGATCGCCCGGGATGATCCTGAATGCCGGAAATATCTGCCGCCCGAGGCACTGGACACCTCGGCCGATGTGCCGCGCGTCCCGCTGATCGCAAGCGAATTCGCCTCGCTCGGGGGCAAGGCCAAGCGTGACAAAGACCCCAAACGTCAACGGTTCTTCCCGATTGTCCGAGAACTCCATGAATCGGGAACCATCACCGCAGAAATAGTTCGGCGGTTGGTTGATGACTTCGGCGATGAACCCGACGAAAACCTCCCCTCGCCCGGCACGGTTTATCGGTGGGTGGAAAAGATCAAGGCGGCGGCCAAGGCCCGGGGGGCAGGGGGTTGAAGATTCTCAGTGCTTGCAGGGAAAATCTAAGTGCTTGCACCGATTAGGTAATTCCTGAATTTCGTGTTTTCGTTTCAGGGCGAATCAAAGCCCGGAGACGAAAATGCAACCCGACAACCTGCCGCTCTACATTGACACTCAGACCGCCGCGAACCTGCTTGGGATTTCGCGCTCGTCGCTTGAGAAGTATCGCCATTTCCACGACCGCAAGGGTCCGCCTTTCGTGGTCTTCGGGCGTGGCGCGATCCGGTATCACACCCCGAGCCTCCTTGAATGGGCCGAGGGGCGCACCGTTCGCTTCGGCGCGGGGGCCGCGTGATGACCGGCGCGAACCTCACCCCTTTCTGGGACCGCTGGCGCCGCAAGCGGCGGACGAAATACCTGCGCGCGGGGGCGACCGCTTCGCAAGCCGAGTCCGGTTCCCGCCTTGAGGCGCAAGGGCGCCAGCGGATTGAAAAGACCGCCGGGCGCCGTGTCGCGCTGGCCGCCGAGTTCGGGTTGATCCCCGGGCGCGATGGCAGCGAAACGCTCGGCTTCTGGATCGACCCGGCCCTGATCGACCCGACCGAACGGGATGCAGCCTATCGGGCGCTCGGTGTTCACGCCGTCGCGCTGCCGACCTCGCTCCTCTGTCCGGGGGGCGCCTGATGACGTTCAGCCGAATGAACGATTTGACCGCCGTGCTGACGGAGGCTCGGGCCGCCTTTGCCGATGCCCGGGCCGCCGAGGAGGCGAGCCGCACGAGTGCCGCCGCGCTGCGCCGTAGCGCCGTTGCCATGCACGAGGAGACCCATGCGGCGGCCGTTGCGAATGTCCGGCGGCAATTGATCGCGCTGGCCGATGCGCTGGCCGAGCTTTGGGCGGCTGAGATCGTGCGCCGCAACCTGACCGGCGAGACGGTTCCTTTCGAGCCCTCGGCCTCTGGGGAATGGCTCGCCAGGACGATCCCGCGCGCCGTGCCCTATTCCTTGGGCGGGCGCCGCCTGCGCGGCCGTGCTGCGAGCCTTGCGAAACGGATCGCGGAGTCGACGGTCTACGGCCTGCGCCCGACCGAGCGGCCGAAATTGAGCCCGCCCACGGTGCTGAGCGATGACCCCTACGCAGATGACGAGGAGGAACGCGAGGCCGAGATTTTGGCCACCATTCTGCGCGAAGCCGAGCGCCCGTTTTGGCTCCCGTCTCCCGAACTGACCGTCCGGCTGCGCGATGCCGCCCGCCGTGACAAGACCTTTGCCGAGCAACACCCCGCGCGTAGATATTGGGTGCGCCGTGCCGCGAAGGCCGAAGCCGAGTTCGCCAAGCGCGCAATCGCGTGGTGCTGGACACCCCCGAATGACGTGGCGGTCATGGCCGTGCGGCGCGACCTCTCGGGCGCCCTCGTGCGGTATCCGGTTTGGCTCCCGAAGACGCGAGACCCGGCCAAGATCACCGAGGGCGAGGCGGCCTTGATCTGGGCGCGCGGCCACGATCTGCGCGACGGCGCCACCGCGTTGCGCCACGAACCGAAGATGGCCGGGGAGGGGCGGAAATAATGCCCAGCGCCGAAATCCCGACCTATCTCGTTCGCCCTGAATCCGAACTGCCGTGCGACACCGTGATTTTCGTGGCGCCGTGTGCGATCTGCGGACGGCGGCACGTTCACGGACTCGATGATGACCTTCGCAATGGCGCCCCGAGTCATCGCGTTGCCAATTGCCCCGACCCGAAATCCCGCCCCCGGCGTTTCCGTCATACCGGATCGCACGAGCGCGGCTATCTCATCCACCTTCAACCCGAAAACGAAAACGCCCGGGCGTAGCACCGCCCGAGCGCATAAGTCTGGAACTTCTCGAATGCACAAGAATAATACCGCCCTCGCGCGGCCCAATCAAGATGCGCCGTCCCGCCGCCCTGTGACGCTCACTCGGTTCCCGGACTGGAACGGCTTCAGCAAGACGCCCCTGAAGATCACGCTGCCCGAGCTTGCCGCGCTTATTGCCGAGAGCACGGCAGCCAGCAAGCCCGCGCTCCCGATGCTCTCGGGCCTGACCTGGGGGGACCTCCGCTCAGAGAACAGGAGTCTGAAGCACAGGCCGAATGCAGGCGCGGTTCATGCGATTTTCATTGATTACGACGCTGGTGAGATCACTCCCGAGGAGGCCGTTGAACGGCTCGCGGCGCTGGGCCTCGTCTCTCTCGTCTATACGTCGCCTTCGCACCAGATGCCCGGCAAAGGCAACCGCTGGCGCTTCGTGCTGCCCCTCAGCGAGCCCACGCCCCCGGACGAATATGCCGGGCTCGTGGCGCGCGTGAACGGGGTTTTCGGCGGCGCGCTGGCGGACGAGTCCTTTCGGTTCACGCAGGCGTATTTCTTCGGCTCGGTGAAGGGACAGTCCCGCGCGCAAACGTTCCTTGTTGAGGGCAATCGCTTTGTTGACGAGGCGGACGAGCTTGACGCGCAGGCGCTCGGGCCGAGCCGCAAGCTCAGCGACATGCTCGACGGGGCGCCGCAGGAGGCTGTTGACCAATCCGGGATTCCTGAAGCCCTTTCCCGCGCGTTGAATGGCCTGAAATACGCCAAGGCCCGAGTGCTGGAAGTGGGGAAGAAAGGCCATTCGCGCACCGCTGAAATCCACCGGCAAGCGGTTCATCTCGGCGGCCACGTCGCATGCAACACCCTGACCGAAGAACAGGTTCGAGAGGCTTTGACCGAGGCCGCCGAGGATGTCGGTTATCTGACCGACTACACCGAGCGCGACCTTGAGCGGCATATCACCAACGGGCTCAATTCGGGAATGGCCCGGCCCCTGCCGTGGCACGACCCGGTGGACGATCTGCCGGACTTCACGACGGAGCCGGAGTCGGGCGAGGGCGAGATTTCGCCCGAGGAGGAGGCCGAGATAGATGCGTTGATCGGGCTGCCCACGACCGCCGCCGCGCTGGGCCGGGTGGAGCCTGCGCCCGGGCTTTCCGAGGCGCGGGAGCTTGCGGACAAAAAGGCCGCCTTCGGGGACGTTTGGAACGGTGCCCGCCACGCTGACCTCCTGCGTGGCAAGCGCCTTTACGTCTCGGCTGAAGGGCATTGGCTCCACTGGACCAGCCAGCGGTGGGCGGCCATGACTCCCGAGCAAGTTGCGGATGACGCCAAGGAGACCTCGGCGGCGATCCTCGGGAAGACGGCAGAGGCATTCCAAAAGGATAGCTCAGGGGAAAATCAGGCGATGATGGCGAAGGCCACGAAACTGCATGGCAACGCCGAGGCGCTGGCGCGCATGGAGAAGATGGCACGTTCCGAGCCCGGGATGCACGTCGCCAGCCCTGCCGAATTTGACGCCGATCCCTTCGCGCTGACTTGCCTCAACGGGATCGTGGACCTTCGCACGGGCCACCTGCGCCCGGCTCGGCCCGAAGACCTCGTGTCGAAACTGGCCGGGTGCGACTTCGATCCCGACGCTGCCTGCCCGATGTGGCTGGCGTTCCTTGAGACGATCATGCCCGACCCGGAAATTCGGGCCTTCGTTCAGCGCGCCGTGGGCTACACGCTGACAGGGCTTGTGCGTGAGGAGAAGTTCTTCCTCGCCTATGGCACGGGGCAGAACGGCAAATCTGTCTTCGCCAACACTATCGCCGCGATGCTGGGCGAATATGTCGTCACTCTCGGCGCGCCGCTCATTACCTTGCGCAAGCACGAGAACGAGGCAGAGAGGATGATGGCGCGCCTCCCGGGGAGCCGCCTTGCGCTCGCGAACGAGACGGCGCAGGGCGAGGTTTTCGATAGCGCCCGCGTCAAGGCGATTGCGTCTCGGGAAAAGCTCTCTGCCCGGAAGCTCCGGCACGAGGGCTTCGATTTCATGCCGACGCACAAGCTCTGGATTCGCACCAATCACCTCCTCGGCTCGCTCGACTCCGGGGACGGGTTCTGGCGCCGCTGCACTCCGATTCCCTTCACCGTTCGCGTCCCGGACGAACAGAAAATCGACGATCTTGATGACAAGATTATCGCCTCAGAGCTTCCCGGGGTGCTGGCATGGGCGGTGCGCGGCGCCGTTGACTGGTTGCGCGGTGGGCTCCGGGTGCCGCTGGCAATCAAAGAGGTTGTCGCGCAATACCGGGAGGAAACCGACCTTCTTGGCGAATGGCTGGGCGAGCGCACCGAACGCGACCCCGAAGGCATGGTGACGGTGATGCAGGCATATGCCGACTACGCCGAGCATTGCCGGGAGTCGGGCATGAAGCCGGGATCGAAGAACAACTTCTCCCGGGTGATGACCGACAGAGGGTTCGAGCGCAACAAAGATACGAGCAAGCGGCGATTCAAAGGTTTCCGGCTCCGGCTCCGCTCTGACGAGGAGTTCGCCAATGCTGGCGACCCCGAGGCCGAGGCCCTGATTTGAGGGCATTCGTTTTGGCGCGCTGTCGTGGGGTTGCTGCCGTGGTGGCGTGTTCTCGGCTTTCCGAGACCAGTTCAAGCGCATCAAGCGCATTTTGGCCTTTTTTCCATTAAGCCCTATAGGAGTCAGCCGAGAAAACAATTGGAGAATCCCTTGAAATGCGCTTGATGCGCTTGGATTGCCCCGAAACATGGTGAAATGCGGCCCGGGTTGACCACGGTGGGGCATGTGCCGGGAGGGCGGCCCCAAATTGCTTGTTCTGGGCTATCCCTTTTCCGTGGTGGCGCGCTGTCCGGCGGGGAGCCACGACCTTACCCACGGCGCAACGCCCGGCTCGCCTTGTCTCTGCATCACGACTGACCGATGACCACGGCGGCGCGTTGACCGGGCTAGGGTCCTTCCGGGGCGGGCGGGGTGCGGGGAGCGCGGAGCCCCGGGCTTTCACTCATTGCAGAAAATTTTGAATCGAAAACTCCATTTTCCGTGGTGGGGCTATGCCCACAGCGGTATTGCCCCCAAGGCAGAAAAAGTCGGTCAGATTTCCGAAAACGCGGGGAACCTTCACGGCCCGGGGTTCAGCGCACCCCCTGACGACCCCCCACCCACCCCGGAAGGACCCGAGCGACCTTGGGCA
>JAGRDO010000010.1 GCA_020447005.1 Paracoccaceae bacterium | reverse complement strand
TCAAGCATCACCCGATGGTCGCGGAACTGCTGAAAGGCGGCAAGCGGGTGGCTTACGGCGCGCGCGCGATCAGCGAAGGCGGCTGGCAGTCGATCCCCAAGGTGGTCGCGCCCGGGGTTGCCCTGCTGGGCTGTTCGGCGGGCCTTGTGAACGTGCCGCGCATCAAGGGCAACCACAATGCGATGCTGTCGGGCAAGGCGGCAGCCGAGGCCGCCCATGAGGCGATCAGGGCGGGACGCGGCGGCGACGAGCTGTCGGCCTATGAGGCCGATCTGCGGTCGGGCCCCATCGCGAAGGACCTGAAGAAGGTGCGCAACGTCAAGCCGATGTGGTCGAAATGGGGGATGCTGCCCAGCCTTGCGCTGGGCGGGTTCGACATGTGGACGAACAACCTTCTTGGCCTCTCGCTGTTCGGCACGCTGAAACATGGCAAGACCGACGCCGCCTCGACCGGCGAGGCGAAGGATTATCCGAGGATCGATTACCCGAGGCCCGATGGCGTTCTTTCCTTCGACCGGCTGACCAACGTGTCCTTCTCGGCCACCAACCATGAGGAAAACCAGCCCTGCCACCTCAGGCTGGCCGATCCTTCGGTGCCGATCAGGGTCAACCTGCCGAAATATGACGAGCCGGCGCAGCGCTATTGCCCGGCCGGGGTTTACGAGGTGCTGGAGGGCGAGGGCGGACCGAGGTTCCAGATCAACTTCCAGAACTGCGTTCACTGCAAGACCTGCGACATCAAGGACCCGAGCCAGAACATCAACTGGACGACGCCGCAGGGCGGTGACGGGCCGAACTATCCCAATATGTAACATCTTCGGCATAAGCGCGCATGCGGGCGGCCCTTCGCGGCCGCACCACATTGCGCTTGGCCGGGCAGGGGGCTAGGGTCCGGCGCAAGTTTGCCAAAGGAGCGCTGACCCCCGTGCGACGCATTCACAAGCTTTCCGCCATCCTCGCCGTATCGGCCGCAGCGCTTGGCGCCCCCGCCCGGGCCACGGACGGGCTGGCGGGCCCCTATCTTGCCGGGCGCCTTGCCGGGCTCGGCTCGGACTATGTCGCGGCGTCGGATTACTTCGACCGGGCGCTGGCCGCCGATCCGGGCAATCCGCAACTGGTCGAGAACCTGATCATCGGGGAAATCGGCCGGGGCCGGGTGGCCAAGGCCGCGGCTGTCGCCGCCGGGGCAGCCGGGGAAGAAATCGGGCAGATCGCCGATCTGGTGGTGCTGGCCGACGCGGCCAGGCGCGGCGATTTCGCCGGGGCGATCGCGGCGCTGGATGCGGGCCGGTCGGGGGGCGGGCTGGTGGACGGGCTTTACCGCGCATGGGCGCTGGTCGGGCTGGGGCAGATGTCGGAGGCCACGCTGGCCTTCGACAAGGTGGCCGAAAGCGCCGGGCTGAAATCCTTCGGGCTTTATCACAAGGCGCTGGCGCTGGCGGCGGCGGGCGATTTCGAGGCGGCGGACGAGATCTTTTCCGGCGATGCGGGCGGGCCTTTGCGCGCGACGC
Organism: Paracoccaceae bacterium; assembly: GCA_020447005.1. Classification (GTDB taxonomy): domain Bacteria; phylum Pseudomonadota; class Alphaproteobacteria; order Rhodobacterales; family Rhodobacteraceae; genus Albidovulum. The sequence continues at coordinate 12,087 of JAGRDO010000010.1, read as the reverse complement.
GGCGCGGTGTCATCGCCCATGCCGAGGTGCTGAGCCAGCTTGAACGCAATGCCGATGCGGTCGAGTTGATCGACAAGGTGTTCGGCCAGACCGATGACGCGGTGCTGGTCGATCTGCGCCGGCGGCTGGAAGCCGGGGAAACGCTGCCCTTCACCCTGGTAAGCGACGCCACGGACGGGATATCGGAGGTCTTTCTTTCCGTCGCCTCGGCGCTGGTCGGGGAATCGACCGATATCAACGCGCTGGCCTATGCGCGCATGGCCGAATACCTGTCGCCCGGGCTGGCGGAAGCGCATCTTCTCTGCGCGCAGATCCTTGATGCGCAGGGTCAGCACGATCTGGCCAGCGAGACCTACAAATCCATCGCCCGCGACGATCCTGCCTATGCCGCGGCCGAGCTGGGGCGGGCGGATTCGCTGATCGAGGCCGAGCGCTGGGATGCGGCGATCGAGGTTCTGGAAAAGCTGTCCAAGGACATGCCGGCGCGCGCCGATATCTGGGTATCGCTGGGCGATATCTATCGCCGGCGCGAACGCTTCGACGAAGCGGCGGGCACCTACAGCAAGGCCATCGATCTGTTCAAGGCCGAAGAACCGCGCCAATGGGTCGTCTATTACACCCGCGGCATCGCCTATGAGCGTCTGAAGGACTGGTCCCGTGCCGAGGCGGATTTCCGCAAGGCGCTGGCGCTGAACCCCGATCAGCCATCGGTGCTGAACTATCTTGGCTATTCCTATCTCGAGCGCAAGGAACGCTATGACGAGGCGCTGTCGATGATCGAACGCGCGGTCGCGGCACAGCCCGGGAACGGCGCCATCGTCGACAGTCTGGGCTGGGCCCTGTTCCGGCTGGGGCGCTATGACGAGGCGGTCGTCCAGATGGAACAGGCGGTCGAATTGATGCCGGTCGATCCGGTTGTGAACGACCATCTGGGGGATGTGTACTGGGCCGTGGGGCGCCATCGCGAGGCGTCATTCCAGTGGCGGCGCGCGTTGTCGTTCAAACCCGATACCGAGGAAGACGCCGCGCGCATCCGCCGCAAGATCGAGATCGGTCTGGACGCGGTATTGAAGGAAGAGGGGGCCGAACCCCTTGCCGTCAGCACGAATGACGGCTGAGGAGTTCGCGCCGGCCAAGATCAACCTGACGCTGCATGTCACCGGACGGCGGGGGGATGGCTATCACCTGCTGGACAGTCTTGTCGTCTTCGCCGGGGTCGGCGACCGGATCGCGGCACGGCCCGCGGAAGGCCTGACGCTGCGGATCGCCGGGCCCGAGGCGGCGGGGCTTGACGGCGGCGAGGGCAATCTGGTCATGCGCGCCGCGCGGCTGATCGCCCCCCCGGGGCGGGGCGCGGCGCTGGCGCTGGACAAGCATCTGCCTCTGGCCTCCGGCATCGGTGGCGGCTCGGCCGACGCGGCGGCGGCGCTGCGGCTTTTGTCGCGGGTCTGGGACCGTCCCCTGCCCGCGCCCGAAGCCGTCGCGGCACTTGGCGCCGATGTGCCGGTCTGTCTGGCCGGGCGGCCCGCCCGCATGTCGGGCGTGGGCGAGGTTCTGGCCCCCGCGCCCGGCCTGCCCGAGGGGTTGGCGCTGGTCCTGGTCAATCCGCGGCGGGCGGTCGCCACGCCGGCGGTCTTTGCCGCCCTGACGCGGCGTGACAATCCGGCGATGGCGCCGCTGCCGGGCCGGTTTGGCGATGCGCGCGATCTGGCCGGCTGGCTTTGCGCGCAGCGCAATGATCTGGAGGCGCCGGCCCGCGCGATCTGCCCCGACATCGCAACCGTGCTGGACCGTATCGCCGCCGGCGGCTGTCTTCTGGCGCGCATGTCCGGTTCGGGCGCGACCTGCTTTGGCCTTTATGCCGATCTGGCCGGTGCCACCGCCGCCGCCGGGCGGATCGCCGCGGACCGGCCGGACTGGTGGGTCCGGGCCGCGACGGTGCTGCGCTAGGGCGCGGCCGCGCCGATCCGGTGGGCATTGGCCATCACCGAATAGGTGATCGTCGTCGCCGGGATCGCGGGCAGGGACGAGGCGTCGATCAGATGCAGCCGCTGCCAGCCCGCCGGACGGCCGAGAGCATCGGACTGTCCCGGGCCGGGATCGGAGGCCATGGGAACCGAGGCGCCGACATGAAAGCTTGATCCCGGCGCACCGGGGCGGGCGGCAAAGGTCAGGGCCGAAAGCCCGGCCTTGCCCATCGCGCGGCCAAGATGGCGGGCGGCGGATTTCATCACCGTTTCCATTTCGGGGTTCGCCTCCAGCCGGGCCTGAAGCCGCCCGTCACCGGCAAGCCGAAGCGCGATCCGGTGCGAATGGTCCGAATGCAGGAAGATCTGGGCCACGATCAGCCGGCGTGCCAGCGCCGTGAAGAGCGGGGCCGAAAAGGGGATTTTCCGCGCATAGTTTTCGACCAGATCGCGGGGGAAATGTTCGTTCCATGTGTAGATCTGCGCGTGAACGAGATGCGGCGACACCGCAGCAGAGGCGATTTCGGCGAAGATCTGGGGCAGGGTGTGGAACCGCCCCCGGTCGGGCCTTGCGCGGTTCCGCCAGCGGTGCAGCATGGGCAGGAAGGCATGCTGGCTGTCGCGCAGGACAAGTTCGGCCCGATCCGGCTGCGAGGCCAGAAGGATGCGCGCGGTTTCCAGCACGCCGGCGCCAAGATAGGCGCGGGTGCCGGTAACGGTTGCGCCGCCCTGCAGGTGCAGGGTGATGCCGTTCCGCGTTTCCTCGATGCGGGTCACCACGGCGCCGGGCCGGTGGCTGAACCCGGGATGTTCGCGCAGCCGTGCGAGCGTGTCGCGCGCCGACCAGATCAGCCCGAAGGGGCAGCCATGCAGGCAAAGCCCGCAGCGATGGCAGCCGGTATCTGCGGCCTGCCGCGCCTGACCGGCATATACGCCCATCGCGGCAAGATCGCCCCGCCGGGCCGAAAGGCGGGCCAGAAGCGCGCGGGCCTGAAGCGATGGCGCGATGCCCGCGCGGTCCTCCATCGGCAGGCCGGGCAGAAGGGCGTCCAGATCGTCCTGCACGGCGGCAACCGGCAGGAATTCGGCCACCGCGCGGTAATGGGGGGCGAGGTCTTCCATCGTGACCGGCCATCCCGCCATGTCGGCCGGGGCATAGGGCAGGACCGCCGCGCCCCAGAGGTTGGAAAGCCCCCCCGACGCGCGGCTGGCGCGCAGCCCCATCCATCCGGGCAGATCGGCGAAAGTGTCGGCCCCCGTTTCCATAGCGAAATCCGAGCCGTAGCGGCGGATCTGGCCGGGTGCGGCGCGATATTGCGGCGCCATCCAGTCGTCACGTTCGCGCGCGCCCCAGCCGGTGGGATCGGTCGAGGCAAGCTCGACCCGCCGCGCCTCGGCTTCCGGCTCCAGCGTCTTGCCGCCGTCGAGCATCAGAACCCGCCGCCCCCGCGCAAGAAGCGCCATGGCCGCCGAAACGCCGGAGGGGCCCGAGCCGATGACGATGTCGGCAGGCTCAGTCACGGGCGAACACGATCACGTTGCCGTCGCCCAGCGTGCCGCCGAAGCAGCGCAGCGTATGCAGGACCGGGGCGGTATGGTCGGGCGCGCAGATATTGGCCGCACCATACGCATCGGCATCGGCGGCCAGTTGCGGCACGTCGCGGAAATTGCGTTCGGGAAAGCCCACGACCAGAAGGACCGGGCCGGGTTCGGCCATCGCGGCAATGTAGTCTTCATTGGTGAAGAGGATCGGCCAGTCGGCGCCGTAATAGTCGCGGAAATCCTGACCGGAATAGCCGATGGCATAGATGCGCTTGCCCTGCCCATTCGCCTTGGCAAAGGCGTAGGCCCCGGCAAGGTCCTGTTTGGGAAAATCGTAATTGCGCTTGGCCAGCCCGGCCGAGATCACCACCATCGCGATGACAGCAAGGGCGAAAAGCCCGCGCGCGACCCGTTCGCCGCCAAGGAAATGCCCGATGAGCGATGTGCAAAGTTGCACCCCGAGCACGATCAGCAGCATCAGAAAGCCGATGTCGACGAAGAAAAAGCGCGGCCAGACGCGCATGCCGACCGCCACCAGAAGCGCCGCCGTCAGCACGATATGGGCAAAGGTGATCACCGCGAAAAGCGGCGCGTCGCGGTTGATTGCCACGGCCCCGAGGACCGACAGCGCCACGACCAGCGCGCCGACCATCGCGGTCAGCGGCCCGGCATGGCCGATGGCGGTGCGGATCGCCTCCATCGCGGTCCAGAGCGGGCTTTGATATTCCTGCATGACATCGGTGGCCGAGCTTTGCGAGACGCTGCCCACGGTGTCGATCAGGCTGGGCAGGACCGGCAGGTAAAGAACCGCCGCGATCAGCCCGCCGACCAGAAAGCCAAGGAAGGGCAGGCGGACGACCTGCGCGGTCAATTGCCCGCGCAACGCCCGGCCGGCCAGAAGGCCAAGCCAGACAACCCCTTGTGCGGCAAAGAAGAAGGCCCCGGTCAGGTGGGTGAATACCGCCGCCGCAAGGCAGGCGCCATAGGCGATCCATGTGCCCCGGCGCGGTGCCGCGATCCCGCGCAGGAAAAAGAGCATCCCCAGCGTCGAGAACAGCGCAAGCCCGGTATAGCCGCGCGCATTCTGCGAAAACCAGATCTGGTGATAGGAAAGCGCAAGCAGCAGCGTTGTCACATGGGCGATCTTCGCCCCCGCGACGTCGCGGGCAAGGTACCACATGGCCACGAGCGTGCCGATCCCGGCCAGAAAGGCCGGCAGGCGCACCGACCACGGGTGTTCGCCAAAGAGGCTGACGGAAAGTTTCGCCGCGATATTGTGCAGATAGTGGTGGTTCATCGAATAGCTTTGAACCATGTCGGACCAGCCCAGACGCACATGGGTGGTCAGGGTCTGGATCTCGTCATGCCACATCGGCGCGTTGAGGCCCCAAAGCCTCAGCGCCACGGCCAGAACGAGGATGGCGCCAAGCCAGGTCTTGTCGCGAAACCCTTCCATGGCGCGCGCTCAGCCTGCCATCGCCGCGCGTTTTTCGGCGACGATATCGGCGATGATTTCGGCCAGCGGACGGCGCGGGCGGAACCCGATGGCGCGTTCCAGCCTCGACACATCGGGCAGGCGGCGGGCCATGTCCTCGAACCCTTCGGGATAGACGTCGCTGTAGGGGATGAGCTGGATCTCGGACTGCGATCCGGTCATCCTGATCACGGTTTCGGCCAGTTGGCGGATCGTCACCTCCTGATCGTTGGCGACGTTGAAGACCTGGCCGCGCGCGGAGGGCGTGTTCATCAGGCGCACCAGCGCCTCGACCACATCGGCGACATGGCCGAAACAGCGCGACTGCTGGCCGGTGCCGTGCACCATCAGGGGGCGGCCTTCCAGCGCGGCCTGCACGAAGTTGGGCAGCACCATGCCGTAGCGCCCGGTCTGGCGCGGGCCGGTGGTGTTGAAGAACCGCAGGATCACGGCGGGAAGGGCGGCTTCGCGCACATAGGCAAGCGTCAGGAATTCGTCGAGCTGCTTGGCCGAGGCATAGGACCAGCGCAGGTTCTTCGTTGCCCCGATGGTCAGGTCGTCATCCTCGCTGAAGGGAAACTTGGTGGCCTTGCCATAGACCTCGGAGGTGGAGGCGATGAAGGTCGGTTTCTTGTCCTTCAGCGCGGCCTTCAGCACGGTTTCGGTGCCGCCCACATTGGTCAGGATCGAGCGCGAGGGTTCGTCCATGATCAGCTTGACGCCGACGGCGGCGGCAAGGTGAAAGATCACGTCGGCCTCATCGGTCAGGCGGCCCACCACCTCGGGGTCGAGGATGGTGCCTTCGACAAGGCGAAACCGGTTGTGCCCGGCGAGGGAGGCCACGTTTTCTCTCCGCCCGGTCGACAGATCGTCAAGTGCCGTGACGGAATGGCCATCGGCGACCAGACGTTCGGCCAGATGCGACCCGATAAACCCCGCGCCGCCGGTAATCAGAACCCTCATAAATCCCTGCCTCAATTCACATCGCCAATTCGCCGCCGATCCTAGCACGGGGTTTTGTGCGGGGCCATCGCCGAGGCATCACTGGCGGCGGGGCGGAAACAGTCCGGTCCAGAGGTCGGGGATGGCCCGCCATCGTCAACGACAGCGCGGACCCGCCCCCCGAATCCGGCCCGGCCCGGACCGGGGCCCGCCGCCGCGAACCTTGCTGGCATCGCGCCAAAGGACCGGATTTCAGGGGATTGTTGCGTTGCAAGGTATAACATTCCTGACTATCCAAGCGAGGGTTGCCCGGTTATCCGTAGTTGTGCCAATTTTCCGGGGTCGCACTGTTCCTGTAGCCTGCGGCAGTTTATTTTAGGTTCGGGTAACTTGATGACGAATGTGTTTTCATTGTTTTCGACGCTGAAAGACAGCATAGCCCGGCATGACGCGCGGGTGGCCGTGATCGGCCTTGGATATGTCGGCCTGCCTCTGGCGCTGACAGTCTCGGAATCCGGTTTTCCGGTCACGGGGTTCGATCTGAATGCCGGCCGCGTGCGCGCGATCAACGATGGCGAGCAGGTCGTTTCGTATTTCCCCGAAAACCGGGTTGGCGACGCGGTGCGCGACCGCGGGTTTTCCGCCACGTCGGACAGCGCGGTGCTGGCCGGTGCGGATGTGATCGTCATCTGCGTGCCGACGCCCCTTTCGCCAGAGCGCGAACCCGACCTGACCTATGTCATCAAGGCGGCAGAGACGATTGCCACCCGGTTGCGGCCGGGCCAGATGATCGTGCTGGAAAGCACGGTCTGGCCGGGGGCGACCGGCACGGTTCTGAAGCCGATCCTTGAACGGGGCGGGCTGCGGGCCGGCGACGACTTTTTCCTTGCCTTCTCTCCCGAACGCGAAGACCCGGGCAACGCGAATTTCTCGACCCGCTCGATCCCCAAGATCGTCGGCGCCGATGACCAGCGTTCGCGCGATCTGGCGAACCTGTTCTATGGCCAGTTCGTCACCGAAACGGTGCCGGTCAGTTCGCTGGCCACCGCAGAGGCGGTGAAACTGGCGGAAAACACTTTCCGCACGGTGAATATCGCGCTGGTCAATGAAATGAAGGTCGCGATGGACGCCATGGGCGTCGATGTCTGGGAAGTGGTGAAGGCGGCGGCGACCAAGCCCTTTGGCTACATGCCCTTCTATCCCGGGCCGGGCATCGGTGGCGACTGTATCCCGGTATCGCCGGTCTATCTTTCATGGCGGGCGCGCGATGTCGGATCGCAAATGCCGATCGTCGATCTTGCCCGGGCGAACAATGACACGGCCGCCGACACGATCGCCGCCCGCGTTGCCCGCGACCTGGAGCGGCTGGGCGGCAGGCCGGTCAAGGGTGCGCGCATCCTTGTCCTTGGTATCGCCTACAAGAAGAACGTCGAGGACACGCGCGAAAGCCCGGCCCTTGCCGCGCTTTTGAAGCTTGAGGCGATGGGGGCGGTCTGCGCCTATCACGACCCCTATTTCCCGGTGATGCCGGTGACGCGCGATCACCCCGGACTGGCCGGGCGCAGATCCCTGCCGCTGACGCGAGAGGCGCTGGCGGAACAGGACGCGATCCTGATCGCGACCGATCACGACAATGTCGATTACGCGCTGGTGGCCGAGGCCGGGGCGCTGCTTTTCGATACGCGGAATGCGTTTCACGCGCGCGGGATCGGCAGCTTTGGCGGACGGATGGTGAAGATATGATTCTGTTGCATCTTTTTGCCCTGGGCTTGCGGCGGACGCGCCCGATTTGCGGTGCTGCCCTTTCCCGCGCGGAACCGATTCGGCACTGCAGCATTGAAGTGCCGCCGATGAATTCTACCTATGCGGGAATTCCCGCGCATCCGGGCGTGGCATTTTCGTTAACCTCGCGCGGAATCGTGAACCAAGTAGCTTTTAACGACCCGATTGGTGCTCAAATGGCCATCACTGGCCATCGCAGATGATCGCAATATTTGGAGCCCGCCCCCGGACCATGTATAGTCAGGGGCGGGGTGGATTTGAAAAACTGGATTGTTCAGGGAGTTATGGTGGCCAGCATGCAGCGCAATGAAAAAAGCCCTGTCGTCGTGATCGGCGGCGGACCTGCCGGACTGACCGCGGCCTATGAGCTGCAGAAGCGCTCGGGCCGGCATGTCCCGAAAGTCTATGAGGCGTCGACCCTTGTCGGGGGTATTTCGCGCACCGAATCCAACAACGGCTACCGTTTCGACATCGGGGGGCACCGCTTCTTCACCAAGGTGAAGGAAGTCGAGGCGATGTGGCACGAGGTGCTGAAGGATGACTTCATCACCGTGCCGCGCCTTTCCCGGATCTATTACCGCGAAAAGTTCTTCGACTATCCGCTGAAGCTGTTCAATGCGCTGACCAATATCGGCCCCTATGAATCGATGCGCATCCTTCTGTCCTATTTCAAGTGGCAGGTGCGGCCCTACCGCAAGGAAGAAAGCTTTGAGGAATGGGTGATCAACCGCTTTGGCGGCCGGCTCTACATGCATTTCTTCCGCAGCTACACGCAGAAGGTCTGGGGCATCAATCCGAAGGATATCCGCGCCGACTGGGCGGCGCAGCGCATCAAGAACCTGTCGCTGTTCAAGGCGGTCTGGAACGCGATCTCGGGGGCCAATGACACGACGAGCCTGATCGAGGAATTCCAGTATCCGCGCCTTGGGCCGGGCATGATGTGGGAAAAGACCGCGCGCATGATCGAGGATCAGGGCGGCGAGGTTCACATGCAGTCCGAAGTGGTCAAGGTCAACCGCGACGGCCAGCGCGTGACCTCGATCGACGTCAGGCACTGGAAGGACGATGGCAGCGCGCCGGTCATGGAACGCGTCGAGGGCGATCACTTCATCAACTCGATGGCGCTGCGCGATCTGATCCATGCCTTCGACCCGCCCCCGCCGGCCGAGGTGGTCGAGGCGGCGAACAAGCTGAAGTATCGCGACTTCCTGATCGTGACGCTGGTTCTCGACCATGCCGACCCGTTCCGCGACAACTGGATCTATATCCATTCGCCGAAGGTGCAGGTCGGGCGCATCCAGAACTTCCGCGCATGGTCGAAGGAACTCTTGCCCGATCAGAACACCGCCTCGATCGGCATGGAGTATTTCTGCCAGAAGGGCGACGGGTTGTGGAACATGACCGATGAGGACCTGCGCGAACTGGCCTCGAAGGAACTGGAAGTGCTGGGTCTGGCCAAGGCGACCGATGTGATCGGCGCCGCGATCATCCGCCAGCCCAAGGCCTATCCGGTCTATGACGGCGAATATCGCGAGGCGCTGGATGTGCTGGAGGACTGGCTGCTGAGCCTTGAGAACTTCCAGACCGTCGGGCGCAACGGTCTGCACCGCTACAACAACCAGGACCATTCGATGCTGTCGGCCATGTATGCCGCCCGCAATATCCTGGGTGAGCGGAACGATGTCTGGAACGTCAATGTCGAACGCTCTTACCACGAGGAATTCGAGGTGAAGAAGGCCAAGGACGGGGCGGGGGCCCCCATCGCGGCCGAGTGAGCGTGACGGCAGATTTGACGCAAAACGGGGCCTTCGCGGCCCCGTTTTCGTTTTCGGCGGCGCCGGCGACGGTCTGCCCGGGTCCGGGTGCGATCTAGGGCTTGTCCCCGCCGCTTTCCTTGCCGTCGCGGATGACCTCGATCTTCACCTTGGTGACAAAGGCCGCAAGGGCGCCAAGAACCGCAAGGAAAGGCGCGGCCAGCACCACCGCGCCGCCGGCGATCGCACCGATGGCCAGCGGGACCTCAAGCACCAGATCGCCATCGGGTTCGGTGATGCGGATGCGCTTGACCTGCGCGTCGGCGGCCAGTTCCTTGACCCGCGCGACCAGCTCTTCGCCCGCCACCTCGATCTCTTCGCTCCAGCTGCGCTTCCTCGGGGCTTCGGTTTCGGCTTCGGGTTTCGTCATGGGATATCCTCCGTGCATGCAAACGAACCGGGGCTTGCCGTTCTGAGATGGGATCTTGTCGCACAGGATCAAGAATGACGGCCGAAAAGGGCCGTGCGCGGTGGCGGGGCTTGCGCCGGGCGCGTTCCCCGATAGGCTGGCGGCATTCGTGATCGCGGGGGGGGCCAGAGACATGCCGAAAGACGCGCCAGACGGCGAACTGACATTGCGCACGCTGGCGATGCCGCGCGACGTGAACGTCAATGGCGATATCTTCGGCGGCTGGGTGCTGAGCCAGATGGACATCGCCGCCGGCATCGTCGCGGGGGCAAGGGCGCGGGGCCGGGTCGCCACCGTCGCGGTCGATGCGATGAAATTCATCCGGCCGGTGAAGGTGGGCGATGTCCTGTGCATCTATGTGAAGATCGCGCGGATCGGCCGCACCTCGATGGCGCTGGAGATCGAGGCCTGGGTCCTGCGCGACCGGCAGGGCCGGCGCGAAAAGGTGACCGAGGCGGTCTTTACCTTTGTCGCCATCGACGATGCGGGACGGCCGAGGGTGGTGCCGGAGGGGTAGGGCGGCGTTTACAGCGCGTTAACCAGCGCTGCGCGAAGCTCGGCCATGTCCCGCTACCTCCGCCCCCGCGCCCCCGGTGCCACCATCTTCTTCTCCGTCGCCCTTGCCGGGCGAGGGTCGGATCTGTTGGTGAGAGAGGTTGACCGCTTGCGCGACGCGGTGGCCATGACGATGCGGGAGAGGCCGTTCGGAATCGACGCCTGGGTCGTGATGCCGGATCATCTGCATTGCGTCTGGACGCTGCCGGACGGGGACCGGGATTATTCGACGCGCTGGGGGGCCATCAAGGCCCGGTTCACGATGTCCCTTGGTCGGGCAGAGCGTAGGCCGGGCTTCAGCCCGGCCTCGCTGCCGACAGAATTGCCGGTCGTAATGTCGGGGCGATATGCCGGGCTGAAGCCCGGCCTACGCCATAACAAGCGTGAGCGCGCAATTTGGCAGCGGCGGTTTTGGGACCACCATATCCGGGATGAGGCGGATTATGCGGCGCATGTCCGGTATTGTTGGATGAACCCGGTGAAGCACGGGTTTGTGGAGCGGCCCGTGGATTGGCCGCATTCGTCCATTCATCGGGATATCGCGCGGGGCATCGTGGAGCCCGAATGGTCCGGTGTCGTGACCGACGGCGCGTTCGGGGAGCAGGGTAGGTGAAACCCACCGTTGTTGCGAGGTTGGAAAGGGCGGAATGGTGGGTTGGCACGCACCCTGCGCTTGTTGTTCGAACGAAACCAAGGGCGCTGCCCGGGCCGCTGACGCGGCGGTTCCGGGCGGGCAATGGAGCGTGCGAGCAGGTAACTTATGGTATGCTTGAGCCTGCGATCGACACCCGCCCGAGGAATGCCGGGCTGAAGCCCGGCCTACGGCTTTCGCCCACCGCATTCACGACATATCGCCAAAAGACAAGGGTCCGGGATGTCACGGACCGATATCGGCCGGGTCGGACTGGCGATTGGGCCGGGGAATGGTGCATCCGTGCACGCGCCCTGCGGCTTGTTACCCACTTATTCCAGCGCCTGAATGCGGTATTCCAGGTCAGTAACACGATCCTCCAGCGCTGCGTAATCTCGCCGAGCCTCATCGATAAGCCCCGCAAGATCGCGCATTGCTTCTGAAATCCGGTCCTGCCGATTGCTCAGATCATTGATGACCGACGCGTGATTGTTAACTATATCCGCTTGAGAGTTCAGGGCGTCGTTCTGTTCATTGTGAAGGCAGACAAGATAATCCAGTTCCGCGTTCAGCTTCGAACCAAAGTCATATCCAAACCCTCTCGTGCAAAAGGCATTCGCCTTTCCTGTTATGAGGAGTGTTCCAGCAAGAGCGATCGCGAAGCGTGCAGGCCCCCACCTCACCGCGTGAACTTCTTGTACTTCACCCGCTTCGGTTCCACCGAATCCGGCCCCAGCCGACGGATCTTGTCTTCCTCATAGGCTTCGAAGTTGCCTTCGAACCATTCGACATGGGCCTCGCCCTCGAACGCCAGAATATGCGTGCAGAGGCGGTCGAGGAAGAAGCGGTCGTGGCTGATGATGACGGCGCAGCCGGCGAAGTCGTCCAGCGCGGCTTCCAGTGCCTGCAGGGTTTCGACGTCGAGGTCGTTCGTGGGTTCGTCCAAGAGCAGCACGTTGCCGCCCTCTTTC
>JAGRDO010000190.1 GCA_020447005.1 Paracoccaceae bacterium | reverse complement strand
GTCACTTCTCAGCGGAAATCAACAGTCAGGACGACGGACAGCTTTGGCGGTGCCGTCACCTTCACCTATGATGCGGAGAATCGTCAGACGAGCGTGACGCAGCCTTGGGGTGGAAAGATCGACTTCACGTTCGATCCGGACAGCAGGGTGCGCTCAAAGTCCTATGAAAACGGTACCACCACAACCGTCAGCTATGACGCAGGTGGCCGACTGTCGGAACTGCGGCACAGCTTCGGTGGCGCTGACTTCTTCCGCGAAGGCTTTCGCTACGATCTTTCGGGACGGCTGACCGAGCTGCGAGATGAACTTGATCTCACGCAATCCCGGACCCTGCTGCACGATATCGGACGTCGTCTGGTCGGGGTCAACATCGGGCTTCCCGTGGGCGATGGCGGTGTTCCGGTTCCTGCCGAGGACTACGGCTATGACCTGGAAGACAACCGGACCGCATCGCATCTGACCTCCGGCTACCAATACGACGCCAATCACCGGCTTCTGGACACGGCCGACCATTCCTACAGCTACGATGCGAACGGCAACCGGACCTCGCGGACGGACAAGTCGACGGGCGAAGTCGTTACCTACAACTGGGATGCGCAGGATCAGCTTGTCGCCGTCTCTTCCACGCTCGGCTGGTCGGCGGCCTACCGTTATGACGCCGAGCAGCGGCGGATCGGCAAGACGGTCACCGCCGCCGACGGCACGGTGACGGAGCAGGCCTATGTCTATGACGGTCCAAACGTCCTCTTCGTCTTCACGACGCGAAACGGTGTCACGACCGCGCGTCGGTGGATGAACGCCTATGGTCTCGACAAGCGCTACGGGTTCGAGGACTATGCCTCGGCCAATCCGGTGCCGGGGACGGGCATGCGGTACGAGGTTCACACCGACTATCTCGGCAGCATTGTCGCGGTGGTCGATCCGGTGACCGGGGCGATCGTCTCGCGCTGTGACTACGACAGTTTCGGGCGGCGGAGCGTGGTGGCCGGGGCGGTGGATCCGGGCTATGGTTTCACCGGGCAGCAATATGATGCGGAGACGGGTTTGCAGTATCACCGCGCGCGCTACTACGACCCGGCGGAGGGGCGCTTCCTGTCGACCGATCCCCTGGGCTTCCCCGACGGGCCGCGCAATGGCTATGTCTATGTCGCCAACACACCCTATCAGAAGATCGATCCGACGGGGTTGAGTGGGGCCATCCCCTTCGGGCAAAAGTCGGAAAATGCCACAAGCAACGACATCTATCCCAGCGTCATCTATGGGTCCGCATATCGGCAGCTACTTGGGGCGTTCAACAGCGCATTTGAACTGCTCGACAGAAATTTTGCCGACAGCGGCGGTCTCCCCGGGGTCAGTTTGAGATGGGCAAACTACTATGCGGCCAAATGCATGCCGATCAAGAAGGATGAGCGTGAGAAAGGGCCGCCACGCCTTGACCCTTTGAGAGACAACCATGGTGGTGATCTGCACAAATGGTTTATTTATCAACGAATACAGTGGTTGACTGCAAACAAAGGCGCGCGTTTGGCAAAGATTGGCATCCGGCCCGAGTCAATAAGGATGAATCAAGCCCAGCTTGACGTGAATGATCTGAAGGTCAGCACATGTCGACCCGACATTCAGTACAATTGGGGTGGAGGAGCCTTCCACCAGCTGGAGGAGGCTATTGTAACGGCAGGGCGAGCGCGGACCTTTGCGAAACTTGTTGTGATGAACCAAGCAGACCCCGCCACTGGTATCCTCGTATTCGGGAAGCGAAAGTAGTGTGAGATGAAAGAACTGGCTGAATGGCGAGAAAAGCAACCTCTTCCCGACATGAATAGCTTTGGATTTGCCGTCGTCGCCGCACCCTTGGAACAGGTGTTGGCATTCTATCGTGGCTGCTTTCTGCATGCGCAGTCAGGCGACAGCATGAAGGTCGATGGGTACTTGAGATCGTTTCGGATGCTGACCGGAGCTAAAGCACAGATTGAAATACCCTTTGGGTATCCGCTTTCACCAAAAAGTTCCGAAGGCGCATCAGCGCCGTACCTCCTTCCCGGCAGATCAATATCTCCCGTTTGGAAGAACCATTCGCTTCACGGGATAACTCGAATCGCCCGCGTTCGATCGGCCCCGCAATTAACTTTCATTGAGGACTTTGATTCTGACATCTTCGACTTTCACACACTTCGAATTCTGGCGTTGTATTGTACATCTCCGGTCGTTCTCTTTCGAAGTGTAATCGCGGCACCATTATTCATTAGAGATACTAAGCCACCGCAATCAGTTGTGGAGGCTTGGGTGCCTGAGTTTTTTCAGGAAACTCACGTCGCTTACGAAGACGGCCGGACGCGGTATCTGTCTGTACATCGCGACAACGTGCCTGCCTCAGAAAAGAAAAAACGTAGTTGGAATTATCATCTGGAAGAGAAAGGGGATATGGCTTGGTTTGAATGCCCGCAAGATTATTCTCCCCGCCTTCTCCGGGATAGATTCAGCAGATCGACGATTTGTCGCCAGCTTTCTCGAATGGGCATAGATCCGGAGCGAACAATTGATGGTCGTGAACTCGATGACCCAGTGCTCTTTACAGAGGGGAACGACGGCACATCGGTGGCAGAGTTCCCCGCCGATATGGCCTCGTACGAAGCGGCGGCAACTGCACTTGAGAACATCCTTTGTCCGCTCGGCCGTGACGGAACAGGAGACCGGAGCTAGGCTTATCTCTATAACGCCGAGCAGCGCCGGATTGGCAAGACGGTCACCGCCGCCGACGGCACGGTGACGTAGCAGGCCTATGACTACGACAGTTTCGGGCGGCGGAGCGTGGTGGCCGGGGCGGTGGATCCGGGCTATGGTTTCACCGGGCAGCAATATGATGCGGAGACGGGTTTGCAGTATCACCGCGCGCGCTACTACGACCCGGAGGAGGAGCGCTTCCTGTCGACCGATCCCATGGGCTTCCCGGACGGGCCGCGCAACGCCTATGTCTATGTCGCCAATACGCCCTATCAGAAGATCGATCCGACGGGGTTGAACTCGACGACACCTTGGGCGATGCAGACATTGGATGCAACAATTGAGGCGAATGCCAAAATGGGTTTGATTCAAGGTATCGTGAATACTCTTGCCTTGAGCGCGTTCAACTTCCTGTATGAGGAAATGTCCGGTTCCCGTGACGCATCGTTGTGGGCTGAGGCCGGTCTGCCCGACCGTAGCGAAAGGAAAAGCGGCTGTTATCCGACGATACGGCGTCCTGAACGCGATATTTTGCCGACATTGACGCGTACTCACGGGGGCGGTCTGCATGATCGCGCCATTAATAGGCGTGCGATTTTCCTGCGGGCCTACAATATTTACGTAAAACGGCCGGTATTCACTGACGTGACCAAGAACCAACAACAAAAGAACCGGGCAGGGGCTCTGGTAAGCACCTGCCGCCCCGATCTGCAGTACAACTACTATGGGGCAATCCACTACATAGAAGAGTACTTCTATGCTTTCGATGCACTGGCCACGTGGAACAAAGCGCGTATCATGAACTACGCTGATCCGTTGGCGGCGCAAGTTTTCAGAATCGTGGGGCGTAGAAGATAGCACATGGCAGTGGATGGCGAGAAAAGCTGGGAAGTAGGGTTCTTTAACGCATCTATGGAGGCGGTGTCTCTTGGCATCTCCGAGGAGTACAGGCGCCTGACGCGGTGGAGCGGTGCGAGAAATCTTGGCCTGTCCCTGCGCATGCACGAACTGGACATGAAAAAATCTCTGCGACCGCTCCGAAAGCGCGGGGTGGCATCCCACGTCTTTTCCTTGCTTTTTAGGCGTGAAAGTGTTCCCGATATGAGGTTATTTCAAAGCAGGAACTTCGCCGACATTACCATATTCGAATCTGCAGAGAACTTGGCGCGCAATCGCGATCTATTTAGTCTTTCGAGCGTGTGCAAATTTGTTGATTGTACCTTCTACCACTTTAAGCATCAAGATTTTGGAAAGGAGGGTGTTGAAAGTACCATAAGAGTACTAGGGCCGCGACACGCGGTTCGCAACATTGTTGTTACAGTGGAAGAAAATGAGAATGGACGTGCAACTCCGTACTTTCACCAGACCGGAACGCCGTACCCATGGGAGGATACCAAGAACTACGAGTTCCGCTCGATTGCAAGCAGATTAAACAATGAAATAATGCGGTCATACATAAACCGAATTCGACCTGGGTTAGCTGCGATTATTGACAATCCGGATTTTTTCAGAGGAGTTGAATTTTCTCGTTCGTTGCTCGCAAAATCGTTGCCGCAGAGTCGAGCAGACACAGGCTAACTTCCTCTCGCCGGTGGATGAACGCCTATGGTCTCGACAAGCGCTACGGGTTCGAGGACTACGCCTCGGCCAATCCGGTGCCGGGGACGGGCATGCGGTACGAGGTTCACACCGACTATCTCGGCAGCATTGTCGCGGTGGTCGATCCGGTGACCGGGGCGATCGTGTCGCGCTGTGACTACGACAGTTTCGGGCGGCGGAGCGTGGTGGCCGGGGCGGTGGATCCGGGCTATGGTTTCACCGGGCAGCAATATGATGCGGAGACGGGTTTGCAGTATCACCGCGCGCGCTACTACGACCCGGAGGGGGGGGCGGTTCCTGTCGACCGATCCCATGGGCTTCCCGGACGGGCCGCGCAATGCCTATGTCTATGTCGCCAATACGCCCTATCAGAAGATCGATCCGACGGGGTTGAACGCGTCGTCCGCCTGGTCGCAACTGACACTCGATTCTTCGATCAATGGCACCGAGCGGACGCCGTTGGTCCACGGGGCGGCAACGAACCTTCTACTTCGGGCGCTCAATCTGGCTTTGGATGAAGTCTTCATGCCGATGATGGCAGGCTTCCCCGGGGTGGATGGCAACCTCAATCTTGTCGAGGATCCTTCGCGATCCAGTTCGTGTAGTCTGATTGATCGGCCGGGCAGGAATATTCTTCCCATTGATGATACCCGCACACATGGAGGAGGGCCGCATGACGCGGCGATTAAGGCGCGATATACGTTCTTGATGACCCTAAACTTGTACAAATACAAGAAGGTAGTCGGACAGGCGTACAACCAAATCACGATGAACCAAAATCAAAAGAACGCTGGAGGGCGGGCGGTGAGCAACTGCCGACCAGACCTTCAGTATAACTACTTCGCTTCTCACTACCTTGAGGAATACATGTCTTCGTCCGATACCCTTCAGACCTTCAACAAGATGCTGGTGATGAACCGTGCAGATCCCTATGCCGCGCAGGTCATGTTCCGCGTTTTCCGCGCGAGGCGGTGAAGATGGAACAGGGTGAGTTCCGCATCTTCGTTTTTGATAAGCCGCTCATCGACGTTCTTCCGCTTGTTGGCGGGTACGCGCGGCATTTCAGCATTGAGGATGATGGTGTCAACGTATTCCGGGACCTGCGCCAGGTAGAATATGCCGCTGGAGCGATGGCTCCACCGATTCGACGTTTTGAAGACGTAGGCGCCACCTTTCGGTCTGTGGAGGAATTTGAACATTTCCCACTCGTGTTTCGGTTGATCGAGATGGAAGTCGGCAGCCCATTTTGCATCTTTGATACGTCTATTTCTATTCACGACACTCTTGGTCCAGACTATTTTGCCGATGATTTCTGCGGCGCTCGGTTCATAAAGTTCCGCTACGCTGAGTACGAAGGTCAGCCGGGTCTGTCAGAAATGTCAGTGAAGATAGGCCGGAAGGTCATCCGCTCGGTTACGGCTTACCAAGATGAGGAAGACGCGCAGGGAAAGAGTCGCTGGAAGTTCGCTCAATACGGTGCGCCCCAGCCTTGGGAAGATACCTCGAACTATACCAGGCGCCAGATCAAGGACCGTCTCAACCGCGATATTCTTATCGATTACATGACGAACTTCGGCCTCGATTTCGACCGTGTCGCGCGCGGCGATTTTCATCGGGTCGTCGAGTTCGCCGAACGCAGCGAAGGATCTACGCTCGAGATCTATGACGAAGAGTGCAAACGGCTGCGTCGGGCGCTGGAGGACTACCTATTTGCACTGACCGGTGGTCGCCCCTGCGATTGACATTGGCAACACCGGCCGAACTCAACCGTTCAGATCTCCCGAACCACCTCTCAAAGCCGTTTTTTACACCTCGGCGCCCGTCACTCTGACCACATCCTGTTGATTTCCGCTGAGAAGAGA
>JAGRDO010000076.1 GCA_020447005.1 Paracoccaceae bacterium | reverse complement strand
TGTCGATGAAGTCGATGACGATCAGACCGGCAAGGTCGCGCAGACGAAGCTGGCGGGCCACTTCCTCGGCCGCCTCAAGGTTGGTCTTGAGCGCGGTTTCCTCGATCGAGCCTTCCTTGGTCGCGCGGCCCGAGTTCACGTCGATGGCCACCAGCGCCTCGGTGACACCGATGACGATGTATCCGCCCGACCGCAACTGCACGGTCGGGTTGAACATGCCCGACAGATAGCTTTCAACCTGGAACCGCGCCAGAAGCGGCAGGCCCTCGCTGTAATGCTTCACGTTCTTGGCATGGGACGGCATGATCATCTTCATGAAGTCCTTGGCCGCGCGATACCCGGCCTCGCCCTCGACAAGAACCTCGTCGATGTCCTTGTTGTAAAGGTCGCGGATCGTGCGCTTGATCAGATCGCCTTCCTCATAGATCGGCGCGGGCGCGATGGATTTCAGCGTCAGTTCGCGGATCTGTTCCCAAAGCCGCATCAGGTATTCGTAATCGCGCTTGATCTCGGCCTTGGTGCGCTGGCTGCCCGCCGTGCGGATGATCAGCCCCGCGCCTTCTGGCACTTCGATCTCGCCCGCGATTTCCTTCAGCTTCTTGCGGTCAGCCGCGTTGGTGATCTTGCGGCTGATGCCGCCGCCACGTGCGGTGTTGGGCATCAGGACGCAATAGCGGCCCGCCAGCGAAAGATAGGTCGTAAGCGCAGCACCCTTGTTGCCGCGTTCTTCCTTGACCACCTGAACCAGCATGATCTGCCGGACCTTGATCACTTCCTGAATCTTGTAGCGGCGCGGGCGCGGCTTGCGCGGCTGGCGGATTTCCTCGGTGACATCCTCTTCCGCCACGGATTCGATTTCCGCATCCGTGTCCGAGGCATGATCGGCCGCCACATAGGGTTCGTCCCTCTCGGCCGGGGCGGCCTCGGCGGTTATGACTTCCGGTTCACGCTCATCGCCGTCATCGGTCGGCTCGGCAAGATCAACCAGCGCCATGCCGGGAATGTCGTCACTGACGACAACCGGATCTTCGCTGTCCCGCCTTTCGGCTTTCGCGCGCCCTTTCGACCGCCGCCGCGGGCGCTCGCTCTCTTCAGCTTCCAGGGCTTCGGCATAGGCCCTTTCCTCGGCCAAGAGCGCCTGCCGGTCCGCGACCGGTATCTGATAGTAATCAGGGTGAATTTCGGAGAACGCCAGAAACCCGTGGCGGTTCCCGCCATAATCGACAAAAGCCGCCTGCAACGAAGGTTCGACCCGCGTGACCTTCGCCAGATAGATATTGCCCGCTAGCTGGCGTTTGTTGACAGTCTCAAAGTCGAATTCCTCAACCTTGTTTCCGTCGACCACCACCACGCGCGTTTCCTCGGCGTGGGTGGCATCGATAAGCATCTTCTTGGCCATATTGACTTTCCGAACACCCGCCTTGCGCCGGGCCGCGATGCGGTGGCGAAAGTCAGGCGGTTCATATCAGAGGCGACTGACGGTTCGGAACATGCTTCGGTGGCGGCCAATGACCTGCCTGATCCGTGCTGCTCTGTCCTCACGCGTTTCATCGCGGTTTATCCCGGGCGCAAAATCATCGCCCAACTCGGGCCCCGGCCGCATGGGCGACGGGGCGTATTTCTGGCCTTTCGACCAATTCGTTCCGCCCGGCGTGGCACTGATCCAAGGGGTCAGCGCCCGGCGCAAGCATCAAATCTGGTGAGTCGGCGCCACCAAAGGTGCTGCAACCGACGTCCCCAGACATTAGCGGGGATCATCGGTCAAATACAATGGGCAATTTGATCCGCGACCGAACCGGCCGCGGCGGCCGCGGTTTTCACCTGCCAAAAAAGGGCGAACCCCCGGTGAAACCCGGCTTCGGGGCCCGCGTCACAGATAGTCGGATCGCTGCAATGCGTATTTCGCCATCTTTTCGTTCAACGTCCGCCGCGGCAGGCAAAGCTCGTCCATCACCGCGGTAATCGATCCCTTGTGCCGCCGCATCGTATTGTCGATCAGCATCTTCTCGAAGCTTTCGACATATTCCTTCAGCGGTTTGCCCTCGGTCGTCATCTGCGGGCCGGCCTCTTCGTTTTCGGCCATCAGGAGCGAGGCGATCGAGCCGGAGCCGCGCCTGTTTTGCAGAACGGCGCGTTCGGCAACGTTGATCAGTTGACGAACGTTTCCGGGCCAGGGCGCCTGCAAAAGCTGGGCCGCCTCCTGCGCGGTGACCTGCGGCGCTTCGCAGCCGTATTCATCGGAAAACTGCTCGGTCAGACGCGTGAACAAGGTCAGGATATCCTCGCCACGCGACCGCAACGGAGGCAGCACGATCTTCAACGCGGCAAGGCGATAGAAAAGATCGGGGCGCAAGGCATCTTCCATGGTGCGGCCCTGTTCGTGATCGTTGCAGATCGCGATGATGCGGGTTTCGGCCGGGCTGCCCTGATCGTTGATAAAGGTCAGGAGCCGCGCCTGCAGGGGTTGGCTCAGCGACTCGATATCCTCCAGAACAAGGGTGCCGCCACGCACTTCCTCGACCAAAGGGATCTGCCCGCCGCTTTCCATCGGTCCGAACAGCCGCGCCGAAAGCATTTCGTCCGAAAGAGCCGTACAGGAAAAGACCGCGAATTTCTTGCCGGCGCGCGGCCCTACCGCATGCAGCGCATGTGCGACCAGCGTCTTGCCCGTCCCGGTTTCCCCGTCGATCAGCACATGCCCGTCCGCCTGCCCCAGATCGAGAATATCCTCGCGAAGCCGTTCCATCGCCGCCGATGCGCCGATCAGCTTTTTCATGATCGTGCTGCCATCGGACAATTCGCGCCGCAACGCCCTGTTGTCGAGCGTCATGCGCCGGGCCTGACTTGCCCGCTTGGCCAGTTCGGTCATCTTGTCCGGGTTGAAGGGCTTTTCCAGAAAGTCATAGGCCCCGACCCGCATCGCTTCGACCGCCATCGGCACATCCCCATGGCCGGTGATCATGATGACGGGAAGTCCGCTATCAAGGCTCATCAGGCGCTTGAGAAACGCCATGCCATCCATGCCGGGCATCTTGATGTCCGAAACGATGACGCCCGGATATTCCGCCCCGATCCCCTTCAAGGCCTCTTCGGCACTTGCGTAGGTTTCGGTGTCAAACCCGGACAATGCCAGCCACTGGCTGATCGATTGCCGCATGTCCTGTTCGTCGTCGACGATCGCCACTTTCATCGCGCGCGCCATGGGTCACCTCATTCCGCAGCCTGCGTCTTCTCATTCAATATGGGTAGCCGTACCTCGAATACAGCCCCGCCCCCCGGC
This sequence comes from Paracoccaceae bacterium, assembly GCA_020447005.1. Lineage (GTDB taxonomy): Bacteria > Pseudomonadota > Alphaproteobacteria > Rhodobacterales > Rhodobacteraceae > Albidovulum. Next base: position 19,174 of record JAGRDO010000076.1, on the reverse strand, counting down.
GCGTTATGCGCCGTGAGCCGTCCGCCAAGGTCCTTGACGATCCCGGACGAAATGGCAAGCCCGAGCCCGACGCCCTCGCCGGGCTTCTTCGTCGTGTAGAACGGCTCGAAGAGGTTCTCCAAATCCGTGATGCCATGACCATTGTCGCGAACCGACAATGTCACGGTCTCTCCGGCGGTAAGCAAAATCTCGATCACCGGCGAGGGAACGGTTTTCGTCGCGTCCAGCGCGTTGCGAAGCAGGTTGATGACCACCTGTTCCAGCCTGACGCGATCGGCCAGCACCATCACCGGCATGCGCGGCAGGGTGCGGCTGATCTTGACCGATCGCGTACGCAGCTGCGGCTCCATCATGGTGAGCGCAGAGGACAGCGATGTCCGAATATCTACTGCCTCGAACGCCTCTCCGCCCTTGCGGGCATAGCTTTTCAGTTGCCGCGTAATCGCCCCCATCCGCTCGATCAGATCGTCGATCCGCTGGAACGAGGACAGCGCCTCTTCCGGACGTTTCCGGGTCAGAAGAAGCCGCGCGCCGGCCAGATAGGTTTTCATGGCCGCGAGGGGCTGGTTCAGTTCATGGCTGACAGCCGCCGACATCTCGCCAAGGGCGGCGAGCTTGGATGACTGCGCGAGCGTTTGTTCGGCGACGGCAAGATCCTTCTGCACCCGTTCGCGCTCTGCTATTTCGCGCTGAAGGCGGACATTCAGCTGGCGCAATTCCGCTGACTCGCGCCGGAACAAGGCGGATTGCCGCCGGTCGCGCCGCGACAGGAAAAAGAAGATCAGGGCAAGAAGCACCGCAAAGCCCATGATCTCCAGAGCGAGAACGGCGTTCACGCGCTCTCGCACCGAATCATAGGTGTTGAAGCTGATCAGGCGCCACCCCCGGAACGGCACGCGCGCTTCGGTGCGCATCACCGCTTCGCCGCCGACATAGGCGTCAGGCGGATCGGCGGCCCAGTCGCTGGTAACCTGGAACGCGCGCTCCAACCCCGATGCAGGCGGGCGGATGGCCAGGGCTTCGCTGATCGGGCGGCCCCGCCACCGCGGCTCCGTGGCAAGGATGACCCTGCCCTCGCTATCCACGACCGCGACCGATTCCGAAGCGCCTGTCCACGCGCGTTCAAACTTGTTCATCTCCGCGCCGACCGCGATCACGCCGACGACCCGGTTTTCAGACCGGATGGCCCGCGAATAGCTGAAACTCAGCCCTCCGGTCGCCCGGTCCGAAACCGTAAACACGGTTTCCCGCGATCTTTGGGCTTCGACGAAATAGGCCGCTGCGCTGTGGTTGGCGCCAATGTTCGTGCGGTCAGTCGACGCAACCGCCCGGCCCGAGATGTCCAGCAGAAGGATATTCGCCGCCCCGATTTCCGCCTGCGCAGAAATCAGGCGTTGCGAGGTATCGGAAAAATCGCCGGAATTGAGCGACGCAATCAGCGCAGGGTCACGCGCCAGAAGAAGCGGCACAACCGAAGTCCGTTGCAGTTCGCTCATCACCTGACCCGTGTAGAGCGCCAGCCTTACTTCCGCCCGCGTGCGCGTCGCGGCCGAGAAACGGTCGGACAGGAAGGAATTCGTGGTCCAGATGACCACGACGGCGGCCACGATGAAAACGACGACCAGGGCCCGCAGCCAGAGGGGATTGCGCACCGAGATGATCTGGAGAAGCGAGAACTCCTTTTCGGACGAAGCATCGCCCTTTGCCACGGGCTCGGCCGGCCCGCCCTCAGGGCGAGGTTCGTCCAAAGTGGTCGTGTCATCGCCCGTCGCTGCCATGGCACCAGTTTATGCGTCCAGCCCGGACACAACAAGCATCGTGGATCAGGCCGCGGCGAGCGCCCCGAGAATCGAGCGGAAAAGCACCGATCCGTCCGTTCCGCCATGCTCGGGTTCCGCCATCCGCTCCGGATGCGGCATCATCCCCAGAACCCGGCGGTTGGACGAAAGAACCCCGGCGATGTCTGCCGTGGCCCCGTTCGGGTTCTCGACGTAAGAAAAGGCGATCCGATCGTCGTCCTTCAGACGTTTCAATCCCACGGCATCGATGGTGTAGTTCCCGTCATGATGCGCAATCGGAATTCGTGCGACCGATCCCTTGCGGTAACCGGATGTAAAGATGCTGTCGGACGTCTCGATCCGCAACTCCACCGTCTTGCAGACATAGCGAAGCGTGGCGTTGCGCAGCAAGGCGCCCGGTAGCAGGCCCGTTTCGGTCAGCACCTGAAACCCGTTGCAGACGCCGATCACATATCCGCCCCTGTCCGCGAATTCCCGCAGCGCACGCGCGACCGGCGACTGTGCCGCGATCGCCCCGCAGCGCAGGTAGTCCCCAAAGGAAAAACCGCCGGGAATACCCACGATATCGGTGCCGGACGGCAGGTCCGCATCCTTGTGCCAGACCCGGGTTACCGTCGCGCCGGCCCGTTCGAAGGCGACAGCCAGATCGCGATCGCAGTTCGATCCTGGAAAGGTGATGACGGCCGCTTTCATCCGTGTTTCCCTCCTGTTGGGCTCGCGACGGGCAATATCGCAAGACACGCGCCGGTGCCAGCCACGAATTCGCGGCAGCCTGCACATTGTTCAATCATGCGCCGCCCCCGGCACCGGTTCGGCGAAGTCAAACCCCGCGCGCCAAAGCCGCAACGCCTGTGCGCGCGACATCGACAAGGCCGAGCGGACGCATGAGATCGGCGAATGCATCGATCTTTTCCGGGGTGCCGGTGATTTCGAACACAAAGCTCTCCAGGGTCGAGTCCACCACATTGGCACGAAAGATGTCGGCAAGCCGCAGCGCCTCGACCCGCTTTTCGCCGGTGCCGGCAACCTTGAACAGCGCCAGTTCGCGCTCGACCGACGGGCCCTCTACCGTAAGGTCATGAACCTCGTGAACCGGCACCAGCCGGCCAAGCTGAGCCTTGATCTGCTCGATCACCGCCGCGGTTCCCGTGGTGACCACTGTAATCCGGCTGCGATGGCCCGCATGGTCCACCTCGGCGACGGTCAGGCTTTCGATATTGTAGCCGCGGCCGGAAAAGAGGCCGATCACCCGCGCGAGGACCCCCGCTTCGTTATCGACCATGACGGCGAGCGTATGCGAGCCGATGACCTCGGCATTCGGGTCACGAAGGTCATAGGCGGAATGGCTTGACGAGCCTTTCTTGATTTTCAATGCGGACATTTCGAACTTGCTTCCCTCGCTGTCTTCATTCCTGGATTGGGTCAATTCGCCGGGCATGACCAGTCGGCTACGCTGAAATAGTCCTTCGGATAGGCCAGCGCCCCGGTGATTTCGGTAACAAATGCATCGTCATACCTGCTGATATATTCCCAAACCACGTGACCGTCACCATCGACCTCGAAGGCGCGCCCCTTCTCGAATTCGGTGATCAGAATATGGCCTTCGGGCAGATCGTCGTGGCTGCCACGGATGACACTCAGCATTTCCTGGCCGGGCCGCCCCCCGTAAACGACGCGTGACTGCCGGCTGACGGGGTCGGCATCGATGATGTTCGATACCGGCAATACATCGGGTCGCACCCGGTCAAGTGGTCCAAGATCGGTCCGGAACGTGTTGTTGTTGAACACTCTTATCGTTCCGTCCGGCCGAAAGGCGGGATCGTGCTGTCGCAGCCAGGGACCGATCTGATACCATTTGACCCGCCATGTATTGGGGTCGATCACGACGACAAGATTGTGTTCGCGAAGCGAGATCAGCAGATCCCCGGCGGCAAATTGCGGAAAGGCGGCCGCCATGCTTGCCGGCAGTTCGGCGATCTTGTTGAGATGAACCAGTTCGGAATTGACCGACGCCCCGCGATCGAAGCGGATACCATTGGCTGTCAAGATTGCCTTCAAACCGTTGTCGAGAAGCACGCGGGCAACCGAGACCTCGGTCTCGATCTTCCCGTTGTCGCCGACCTTGAGGATCAGATCGTCATAGAAATTCGGGAATGTGCCGGCCTCGGTAAGCGGCACGAAGGCGCGTGTTTCATCCCCGCGCGCAAGGACACGCCGCCCCGGAATCCAGTACCCGCCCCCCGCCGCGGCCTCTACCGAATGATGGGTGCGGTGCGCGAGCGTCCAGAGGACCTTTCCGCATCGGTCGAGTTTGACCGTGCCGCCATATTCGTAATTCGCGATGACGGCACCATCCGGTTCGATCAAAGCGCCATGCAGATCCGTGTTCCAGTCGGACGCGGGCGCATCGCTTCCCAGAAAACTGCTGTCAGGAAAGTGCGCGCTGTGCCGGAACCGCCAAGCCGCGACAAGCGTTCCGTCGCGCCGGATCAGCCGCAGCCCGGCGTCGCCGTCGAAAAAGCCCGTCAGCAGCACCAGATCGTTTCCGGCAACCTTGTTGATGGTGACCCCGGTTTCGCTCCCGTTGCTCGGTTGCAGGAAGTGAACCGGTGTGCTGCCGAGGTGATTGGGCAATTCCACGACGGCCCTGCTTACGATCGAGGCGACGAGTTGGACGATCTTGGCAGGCAGCATTCCGTTCGCGGCGGCCAGTACGCCACCGACGAATGCCAGCAGGGCAATCAGTGCGCCTGTCGCCAGCCACCGGCTGACGCTGGCCAGGGCCGAAGGCTTTTCATCCGTGCCAGACACCCGTCCGCCTTATCATGCTGCCAGATCGATAATGATCACTACACCAGAACCGCACCGCCGGCCTGAATGGCGCCTTCGGTCGAAGCGTCGCCCAAAAGCATTTCATTGTGGGGCTTGCCCGACGGAATCATCGGGAAGCAGTTTTCATGCTTCTCGACAAGGCAATCGAACAGGACCGGCCCGTCATAATCGATCATCTCCATGATCGCGTCGTCGAGGTCCTTCGGATCCTTGCACTGGATGCCCTTCCAGCCGAACGCCTCGGCCAGCTTGACGAAATCTGGCAGGGATTCCGACCACGAATGCGAATAGCGCTCGCCATGCAGCAGTTGCTGCCACTGGCGGACCATTCCAAGGCGCTCGTTGTTGAGGATGAACTGCTTGACCGGTGTGCGGAACTGTGTGGCGGTTCCCATCTCCTGCATGTTCATCAGCCACGATGCCTCACCCGCGACGTTGATGACCAGAGCGTCGGGGTGCGCGATCTGCACGCCGATGGACGCGGGAAATCCATATCCCATCGTGCCAAGGCCTCCGCTCGTCATCCAGCGGTTCGGCGCGTCGAAGCCAAGGTACTGCGCGGCCCACATCTGATGCTGGCCGACCTCGGTCGTGACATAGCGGTCGCGACCCCGTGTCAGTTCCTCAAGCCTCTGCAACGCGTATTGCGGTTTGATGACCTTGTCCGAGTTCTTGTAGGAAAGGCAGCGCTTCAGCTTCCACTGTTCGATCTGGCTCCACCATTTGGCAAGCCCGTCCTTGTTCACCTTCCGCCCGCGCGACTTCCAGACCTTGATCAGGTCTTCCAGAACATGACCGACATCGCCGGTGATGGCGATATCGACATGGATCACCTTGTTGATCGACGACGGGTCGATATCGACATGCGCCTTCTTCGATTTCGGGCTGAAATCGGCGATGCGCCCGGTGATCCGGTCGTCGAAACGGGCGCCGAGATTGATCATCAGGTCGCAGCCATGCATGGCCAGATTGGCCTCGTAAAGCCCGTGCATCCCGAGCATCCCGATCCAGTTCCTGCCGCTGGCCGGATAAGCCCCCAGCCCCATGAGGGTGGAGGTCACCGGAAACCCGGTCGCATCGGCCAGTTCGCGCAGAAGCTGGCTGGCGCCCGGGCCCGAGTTGATCACACCGCCGCCGGTATAAAGGACCGGGCGTTCGGCCTTTTCCATCAGCGCGACCAGTTCGGTGATCTTATTCAGATCGCCCTTCACCTTCGGCTGGTAATGGCTGACCTTTGCCTCGCGCGGGCCGGTATAGGTGCCGGTGGCAAACTGCACGTCCTTCGGAATGTCGACCAGAACCGGGCCCGGCCGGCCCTTGGTCGCGACATGGAAGGCCTGGTGAAGCGTGTCGGCAAGCTTGTTGGTATCCTTCACCAGCCAGTTATGCTTGGTGCAGGGCCGCGTGATACCGACCGTGTCCGCCTCCTGAAAGCCGTCGGTCCCGATCATGAATGTCGGCACCTGCCCGGTCAGACAGACGATCGGAATCGAATCCATCAGCGCGTCGGTCAGCCCGGTGACCGCGTTCGTCGCCCCCGGCCCGGAGGTCACCAGAACCACGCCCGGCTTGCCGGTCGAACGCGCATAGCCCTCGGCCATGTGGACGGCGCCCTGTTCGTGCCGGACAAGGATGTGCCGGATGTCGTTTTGCAGGAAGATCTCGTCATAGATTGGCAGCACCGCGCCGCCCGGGTAGCCGAAGACCACATCGACGCCCTGATCCTTCAGCGCCTGAACCACCATCTTCGCACCGGTCATCTGCCGCGACATTTTAATCTCCGTCCACTCCGTTTCATCGGCAACAAAAAGCCCCGGATTTTGACCGGGGCGCATGGGAACCGTCTGGGTCAACCGTCACCGGCCCATGCACCATACTCCAATTCCTACGACTAGCGTCCTCACTGCAATACGCCCTATTGCTGCTGCGCAGCGGACATTAGCAGGCTTCACCCGGGCGTCAACCGCCAAATTCCGCAAATTGCGTTATTTTATGTCGCTCGAACCGCCAGTTACGCAACATTGATGCGGTGAACCTGTGAATCGCGTAAGAATCGCGATTCACGTGCCGTCTAACAGGTGAAATCGGTCACGACGGCGACACCGGGCGACGCCGGTGCGTCGAAGGCCGCCAGTTCTGCCGACACCTGCGACAGGGCCACGCGCCGCGCGATAAGCCCCGAAAGGTCCACCGCCCCCGACCCGATCAAGCCAAGAAGCGATGGATAGCGCCATGCCGGCATGCCGCGCGTGCCGAAAATCGCCAACTGCCCTGAATAGACCGCCTGCATCGGCAACACCATTTCGGCATGCGGACCGGCGGGCATCCCGATCTGCACCATGCGCCCCAGCTTGCGCAGCGAACGCAGGGCATTCGCCGTGGTCTCGGCGATCCCCAGAGCTTCGACCGCGACATGCGCGCCGCCCCCCGTCAGGTCACGCACGGCTGCGGGCGCATCCGTGTTCGCCGCATTCACGACTGCATCGGCGCCTTGTGTCAATGCGTGGGCCAGCCGGTCGGCGACAATATCGACCATGACCACCCGCGCCCCCATCGCCTTGGCCAGCAGAAGCGCCGAAAGACCGACACCCCCGGCCCCGTAGACAACCAGCCATTCCCCGGGTTCAAGCGCGGCGCGGTCCGTCAGCGCATGCCAGGCGGTGGTGACGCGACAGCCAAGGGCGGCCGCCACGGCGGGGTCCAGCGCCTCGGGCAGCGCCGCCAGATTGGCATCGGCGCGCGGCACGGATATCCGCTCGGCAAAGGCGCCGGGTGCGGTGAAACCGGGGACGATCTGGGTCGGACAGGTCGTCTGATGACCCGCCGCGCAGGCCGGACAGCGCCCGCAGGCCAGAATGAACGGGGCAATCACCCGGTCGCCACGGCGCCAGCGGGTCACGCCCGGGCCGACCGCCTCGACAATGCCGCAATATTCGTGGCCCGGAACATGAGGCAGGACGACATCGGGGTCCGCCCCCGTCCAGCTGTGCCAGTCCGAACGGCAGATGCCGCAGGCCAGAACGGACAGCACCACGCCGTCTTCCGCGCATTCCGGGTCGGCCAGGCTGGTGATTTCAAGCGGCGCTCTGTAGCGGGTCAGAACGGCCGCGCGCATCACGCGATCTCGACGGTGTATTTCTCGATAACGGTGTTTGCCAGAAGCTTGTCGCACATCCGCTTGACCTCGGCCTCGGCGGCCTTGGCATCGGTCGCGGTCAGATCAAGTTCGATCACCTTGCCCTGACGGACGGATTCGACACCCTCAAAGCCCAGCGACCCGAGAGCGTGGCGCACCGCCTCGCCCTGCGGATCAAGGACACCATCCTTCAGCATGACATGGACGCGCGCTTTCATTCTGTCAGTTCCCTCAGTTGATCAGGGTCGGTTTCGTCAGTTGCGTGGTCTGCGCGGGCAGAACGCCCAACCTGCGCGCGACCTCGCTATAGGCATCGGTCAGATTGCCCAGATCGCGGCGGAACACGTCCTTGTCGAGTTTCTGGCCGGTCTTGATGTCCCACAGCCTGCAGCTGTCGGGGCTGATCTCGTCGGCCACGATCAGCCGCATGAAGTCGCCGTCCCAGACGCGCCCGATCTCGATCTTGAAATCCACAAGCTTGATCCCGACGCCGTAGAACACCCCGGCAAGGAAATCATTCACCCGAAGCGCGATCGAGACGATGTCATCAAGGTCCTGCTGATTGGCCCAGCCAAAGGCGACGATGTATTCCTCGCTGACCAGAGGGTCGCCCAGCGCGTCGTTCTTGTAGCTGTATTCGACGATCGGGCGCGGCAAGGGCGTGCCTTCCTCCATGCCCAGGCGCTTGGACATGGAGCCGGCCGCGAAATTGCGCACGATGACTTCCAGGGGAATGATCTCGACCTGCCGGATCAACTGCTCGCGCATGTTGATGCGGCGGATGAAATGATTGGGCACGCCGATATTGGTCAGCCCCTGCATGAAGAATTCGGACAGGCGGTTGTTCAGCACGCCCTTGCCGTCGATCGTTGCCTTTTTCTGGGCGTTGAAGGCGGTGGCATCATCCTTGAAATATTGCACGAAAGTGCCCGGTTCGGGTCCTTCGTAAAGGATCTTTGCCTTGCCTTCGTAGATCTTTTTGCGACGTGCCATGAATGCTCCGTTCGTCTGGGCGCGGCGGGGCTGCCCGGTCATGCGCCGCTATAGGCCAAGCGGCGCAGTCCCGCAAGCCATAGCCCAAAGGGCTTGCAGTGACCCGGCGCTGAGGGCATATGAACAGTGACAAGAAATTGCCAGACGGGACCGACCATGACCACGTTCGACGATCGCGAAAATGCCTTCGAGTCCAAATTCGCCCATGATGAAGAGATGCGGTTCAAGGCCGAGGCGCGGCGCAACAAGCTGTTGGGGCTCTGGGCTGCGGGCCTGCTGGGCAAGACGGGGGATGACGCCGCCGCCTATGCCAAGGACATCATCGCCGCCGATTTCGAGGAAGCCGGGCACGAGGATGTGGTGCGCAAACTTTCCGGCGATCTCGGCGGCCTGGCAGATGATGCGACGATCCGCGCGAAATGCGCCGAGTTCATGATCGAGGCAAAGCGCCAGATGATGTCTGACGAGGGCTGATCCCCGCGGCAGACCGGTGTTCACGCCCGGCTCTTTTATCCTTTATGATGCGCGCCAAGCCGACAGCGCGACGCAAGACGGCGGGCGGGAAGCTTGCGAAGGCAGAATTGGTTTCCTCCCGCTTGAATTTCAGACATTGGCCGGAAGCGGGCCGAAAAAGCCGGCCGCGACCCGTCTCATGAAAGGTTCAAAACGATGGCCACGTCCCTTGCCGATCTGCTGAAAACGCGCGACTGGCTTCTTGCTGACGGCGCGACGGGCACCAATCTTTTCAACATGGGTCTTTCGGCCGGCGAAGCGCCCGAACTGTGGAACACCGATAAACCCGACGCGATACGCGCGCTTTACAAAAGTGCCGTCGACGCGGGATCGGACATCTTTCTGACCAACACGTTCGGCGGCAATGCCAGCCGTTTGAAGCTGCACCAGGCCCAGGGCCGGGTGCGTGAGCTGAACCGTATCGGCGTCGAGCTTGGGCGCGAGATCGCGGACAAGGCCGGCAGGCCGGTTGTTGTCGCGGGCTCAATGGGGCCGACCGGCGAAATCATGGCCCCGATGGGGTCGCTGACCCATGAGATTGCGGTCGAGATCTTTCATGAACAGGCCGAAGGCATGAAAGAGGGCGGCGCCGATGTGCTCTGGCTCGAAACGATTTCGGCCGCAGAGGAATACAAGGCGGCCGCCGAGGCCTGCCGTCTGGCCGGGATGCCGTGGTGCGGCACGATGAGTTTCGACACCGCGGGGCGCACCATGATGGGTCTGACATCGGCGGCAATGGTCGCGATGGTGGACAAGCTTGCCGAACCGCCGCTGGCATTCGGGGCGAACTGCGGCGTTGGCGCCGCCGATCTCTTGCGCACGGTTCTTGGCTTTGTCACCGCCGGACCGGAACGCCCGATCATCGCCAAGGGCAATGCCGGCATTCCCAAATACCATGACGGTCATATCCACTATGACGGCACGCCCGAATTGATGGCGGAATATGCGGTACTGGCCCGTGACGCCGGCGCGACGATTATCGGGGGTTGTTGCGGCACGATGCCCGAGCACCTGGCGGCGATGCATCGCGCCCTTCAGGAACGCCCGCGCGGCCCGCGCCCCTCGCTTGAAGACATCGCATCAAAGCTTGGCGGGTTTTCCTCGGCCTCGGACGGCACCGGCGATGATGGTGGCGCCGGGCGCGAACGCAAAAGCCGTCGGCGCGGCTGATCGCTGCGATTTCAGAATAACGAAAGCTGGTCGCCCGGGCGCGGCGGGGCCGCAAAGGCGGTGCAATCAAGCGCGGGCAGATCCGCCGCATAACCCAGCCGCTTCGACGCAATGGCAAAGCGGTGGCCGATAAGTTCGGCATGAAGCCCTTCGCCTTTCATGCGCCGGTCCCAATCGGGATCATAGTCCTTGCCGCCCCGCATCTCGCGCATCTTGTTCATGACATGGGCAGCCTTGCCCGGTTCGGTGCGAAGAAGCCAGTCGCGAAAAAGCGGAGCGACCTCAAGCGGCAGGCGCAACAGGATCCAGCTTGCCGCAACCGCGCCCGCCTGCCGGGCCGCGGCCAGGATCCGTTCCAGCTCTGGCTCTGTCAGAACGGGAATGACCGGCGAAACCATCACCCTGACCGGCACCCCTGCCCCGGTCAAAGCCCTGATCATTTCCAGCCTGCGTTCCGGCGTGGGCGCGCGCGGTTCCATCCGCCGGGCAAGCGCCGCATCAAGCGTCGTGACCGAAATACCGACCTGCACCAGATTCCGGCGGGCCATATCCCCCAGAATGTCCAGATCGCGCCCGATAAGCGCTCCGCGGGTCACGATCGACAGGGGATGATTCCATTCGGACAGAACCTCGACAATCCGGCGCATGATTCGATAGCGCTTCTCGATCGGCTGGTAAGGATCCGTGTTCGTGCCAAGCGCGATCGGGGCAACCTTGTACGTCTTTCGCGCAATTTCACGTGCGAGTATCTCGGGCGCATTCGGCCGCGCGATCAGCCGGGTTTCGAAATCAAGCCCTGCTGACAGGCCAAGATAGGCGTGGCTTGGCCGGGCGTAGCAATAGATGCAGCCATGCTCACACCCCCGGTACGGGTTCACGGACCGGTCGAACCCGAGGTCGGGCGAGCCAACCGGGTTGAGGACCGAACGCGGGAATTCCTCGGTAACTTCGGTTCGCAAGGCCCGTTCTTCTTCCGGCAAGTCCCAGCCGTCATTTTCGGCCTGACGCGAATACGTCTCGAACCGGCCGGCCGCATTGGATGCGGCACCACGTGCCTTGAGGCGCAGAAAGGGGTCCGGGGGCGGTAATGACATGAAAACAAGTCTAGAACATTAAGGGAACATTTATCAAGCATGACCGCCCGCGGACCTTGCCCATTCGTCAGACTGTCGCCGAAGACGCGGGCGATGTCGCAATTTGCCAAGTGAATCCGTATCATTGGCCGCATTACGGGGTCGAGAACCGCCAGGAGACAGTAGCATGGCCGACGAAGACGACATCATCCTTTCCGAGCTTGATGACGATGAGCTTGTCTTGCAGATGCATGACGACCTTTACGATGGCCTCAAGGAGGAGATCGAGGAAGGTGTGCGCATCCTTCTCGACCGTGGCTGGGCACCTTACGATGTCCTGACCAAGGCGCTGGTCGCCGGCATGACCATCGTCGGCGCCGACTTCCGCGACGGTATCCTCTTCGTGCCGGAAGTGCTGCTGGCCGCCAACGCGATGAAGGCGGGCATGGCGATCCTGAAGCCGCTTCTGGCCGAAACCGGCGCGCCGAAGGTCGGCAAGATGGTGATCGGCACGGTCAAGGGCGACATCCACGACATCGGCAAGAACCTTGTCGGCATGATGATGGAAGGTGCGGGGTTCGAGGTTGTGGATCTTGGCATCAACAACCCGGTCGAGAAATACATCGAGGCGCTGGAGCGTGAGGATGCCGATATCCTCGGCATGTCCGCGCTGCTGACCACGACGATGCCCTACATGAAGGTCGTTATCGACACGATGAAGGAAAAGGGCATGCGCGAGGATTTCATCGTTCTGGTGGGCGGCGCGCCCCTGAACGAGGAGTTCGGCAAGGCGATCGGGGCTGACGCCTATTGCCGCGACGCCGCCGTCGCCGTGCAGACCGCCAAGGACTTCATGTCGCGCAAGCACAACAAACTTTCCGCCGGCTGAGTTCGGATCATGATCGAAAGGGCCCCGCTGGCAGTTCGCCAAGCGGGGCCTTTTTCGTTTGCGCGCCTTCACATCGGCCCGTCGTGCCCCCAGATTGGCGAAGGGAGACCTGTCATGCCGTTTTCACGCCTTGTGTTCATTCTTGCCCTCGTCACGGCCATGGCCGGTCTGACCATCGCCGGGCTTCATGCCAGCGGTGTCCTCGGCGTGGCGGGTTTGCCCGCCGCAACCGCCGCCGCGGCGATGGTCACGCTGCTGGCACTTGCCCTTCTCTTGCGCCGCGGGAAGAGCAGATGATCCCTTCGGACAAGACGCTGACGGAAAGCGGCATCGCCCCGTCAAGGACCGGACGCATCCTGCTGATTGCCTGCGGGGCGCTCGCCCGCGAAATCCTCGATCTGAAGGCGGCGAATGGCTGGAACCATCTCGACCTGACCTGCCTGCCCGCGAAATATCACCTCTGGCCCGACAAGATCACCCAAGCGGTGACCGAAACGGTAACAAAGCACCGCGCCGACTATGACGACATCTTCATCGTCTATGCCGATTGCGGCACCGGCGGCCTGCTGGAGGCGCGCTGCAAGGAACTTGGCGTTCAGATGATCGCCGGGCCGCATTGCTATTCGTTTTTCGAGGGCAACGATGCCTTTGCCGCGCGCGAGGAATTCACGGCCTTCTACCTGACCGATTTCCTCGTCCGTCAGTTCGATGCCTTTGTCTGGAAGCCCATGGGGCTGGACCGCCACCCCGACCTTCGGGACATGTATTTCGGCAATTACGAAAAGCTTGTCTATCAGGCCCAGACAGACGACCCGGCGCTGGACGAAAAGGCGCAAGACTGTGCCCGCCGTCTTGGGCTGGCCTATGAACGCCGGGCAACGGGATATGGCGATCTGGCAACGGCCTTGGGCAAACTACGCTGAGCGCATGATCCGGCCCTGACCATTCGCGTTCGGCTTGCCGGCGAATTGCGCAAATGATATTCATTCGCAAAACCATACCGGTAATCCGATCGTGACCACCCCTCTTTTTTCCGGCCCGACCCACCCGCACGATCCGGCCACGGCGTCTTTGCCAGAGGTCCATGCCAGCGTCGCCATCAAGGGCAAGGGTTTCTGGCGCCGCCTGGCATCCTTTGCGGGGCCGGGGTATCTCGTTGCCGTCGGCTATATGGACCCCGGCAATTGGGCCACCTCGCTCGCAGGCGGGTCGGCCTTCGGCTACACGCTGCTGTCGGTTGTCCTTTTGTCCAACATCATGGCCGTCCTTCTTCAGGCGCTTGCCGTTCGCATGGGTGTGGCCGGGGGCCGCGATCTGGCGCAGTTTTGCCGTGAAGAGTTTTCGCGTCCGGTCGGTATTGTCCTTTGGCTTTTGGCCGAAACCGCGATTGTCGCCACGGATCTGGCCGAGGTGATCGGTACGGCCATCGCCCTTTCCCTGCTTTTCGGCATCCCGATCCCCATCGGTGTCGTGCTGACCGCCGCCGATGTCTTTCTCATCCTCTGGCTGCAGGGCAAGGGCTTCCGGCGGCTTGAGGCCTTTGTCATCGCGCTGACGGTGGTGATCGCTGCCTGCTTTGCCATAGAACTGGCCTATTCCGCGCCGGTCTGGGGCGATGTCCTGCGCGGCTATGTCCCCCAGACCGAAATCCTTGGCGATCCGACGATGCTCTACCTTGCGCTCGGGATCATTGGCGCCACGGTCATGCCGCACAATCTCTACCTGCACTCCTCAATCGTGCAGACCCGTGCCATCGGGGCGGACATCGACGCCCGCAAGGAAGCAATCCGCTTCGGCACGATCGATTCAACCATCGCGCTCAGCTTTGCGCTTCTGGTCAACAGCGCGATCCTCATCCTTGCCGCGTCGGCCTTTCATGTCACCGGTCAGCGAGAGGTGGCCGAGATACAGGACGCCTATGCACTTCTTTCGCCAACGCTTGGCGCCGGTCTTGCATCCACGCTTTTTGCCGTGGCACTCCTCGCCTCGGGCCTGAATTCAACGGTGACGGCAACCCTGTCTGGCCAGATCGTGATGGAAGGTTTCATCCGCATCCGGATGAAACCGCAGGTGCGAAGGCTGATAACACGCGGCATCGCGATCATCCCGGCGGTGATTGTCAGTTTCCTTTACGGCGAAAGCGGCACCGGCGAATTGCTTGTCCTCAGTCAGGTTGTCCTGAGCCTTCAGCTTCCTTTCGCCATCGTGCCCCTGATCCTGTTCACCGCAGATCGGCGCAAGATGCGGGGCTTGCCTGCTCCGCGCTGGCTGACCTTCGCCTGTGCCGTGATCGCGATCGTCGTGGTCGCGCTGAACCTCAAACTGATCTTCGATGTGGCAACCGGCGCGATCTGACTATTGCGCCAGGGCCTCTGACGCCAGCAATCGAATTCGCTCGACCATCGCGCGCACGCCGTTCGAACGCTGGGCCGAGAGATGTTCGTTCAGCCCGATCCTGGCAAGCTCCGCCGCCGCATCGACCTTGAGCACCTCGGGCAGGCTCAGCCCGGAATAAAGCGCGTTCAGCACCGCAATCAGCCCGCGAACGATCATCGCATCGCTGTCTCCGTCGAAATAAAACCGGGCGCCTGCACCCTGCCCTTCGATTCGCGGCATCAGCCAAACCTGGCTGGTGCAGCCGTCGACCTTCGTCGCGGGCACGCGAAACGCCTCGGCCAGCGCAGGCATTGCGCGGCCAAGTTCGATCACATGCCGGTACCGGTCCTCCCAATCATCGAGGAATTCGAAGGTCTCGGCGATTTCCTCGAATGCGGGGCTGGCCATCGTCATCTCCGGAGTTGCACAGGTTTCAGTTAGTATCTCAACGCCGCGGGGTCCAGACATCTTGCAGGCCTTTTCATGCGGCCCCGAATGGGCTACCCAATCGTTATGTCCGCAGGAGCCTTTTCATGAGAACCCCCGTCACCATTCTGCTTGTCACGGTTCTGACAGTCGGCGCCTGCGGAACCATCCGCGAAAGCCGGCTCAATCCGTTCAACTGGTTCGGCCGTTCGCAATCGTCATCCGCAACCGTCGCCGCGGATCAGGCCAAGGCCGATCCACGCAATCCGGTCGAAGAGGTGATCGCCATGGACGTGGCGCGCCAGCCCGGCGGTGCGATCGTGACCGCGACGGGACTGCCACCGACCCAAGGGTGGTGGAGCGCCGAGCTTGTCGCTGAAAATGATGGCGAGCCGGTCGACGGTGTCATGACCTACACCTTCGTCGTGTTCCCGCCGGTCAAGGGCGGGACAGTCTCGACACCGCAGTCGCGCGAAGTCACGGCGGCGGTTTTCCTGTCGAACATCAAACTTGCCGGGATCCGGCAGATCGTGGTGCAGGGAAAGACGAACAGCCGCAGTTCCCGCCGCTGAGGATTTCAGACCTGAACGATCCGCACCGCGCCCCCGCGCGCCGATAGCGCGATCTTGCCTTCACAAAGGCGCAGCGCGTCCGCTCCGAAGACCTCTCCCCGCCACCCTTTCAACGCGGCGCCGTCCCTCTGGCCAGCGGCGATCTCGTCCAGTTCGGCCGATGAGGCGATCAGCTTCGGCGCAACCCCCGCCGCTTCCGACTTGGCCTTCAAAAGCACCCGCAGAAGATCGGCAAGCGCACTGTCGACCTGAAGCTGATCCCGCCGGTCGTCGAGTTTTGGAAGATCGTCGCTCTTGACTGCCAGCCCGGCCTGAACCGCCGCGAGGATCCCCTCGGCGATCTCCGGCTTGCGACCCTCACGCAAAAGAAGGCGTGAACGACCTATATCCTCGACGGTAGAAGGCTTTGTCGACGCAAGCTCAACCAACGCATCATCTTTGAAGACCCGGCTGCGCGGTACGTTCCGCGTCTGTGCGTACTGTTCCCGGAACCGGGCCAGTTCACGGACGATCGCAAGGAACCGGCCCGAATTGGACCGCGTCTTGACCCTGCGCCATGCGTCTTCCGGACGCGATATGTAGGTTTCGGGATCGAGAAGGACCGCCTCTTCCTCTTCGACCCATTTCTGGCGGCCGGTCCGTTCCAGTTCCTTGGCCAGGAATTCGTAGATCACCCGCAGATGTGTGACATCCGCGATGGCATAGGTCTTTTGCGCCTCCGACAGCGGGCGGCGCGACCAGTCGGTGAACCGTGATGTCTTGTCGAGCGATTGCCTGGCGATCTTCCGGACCAGGGTTTCATAGCCGACCTGATCCCCGAAGCCGCACACCATGGCAGCGATCTGCGTGTCGAAAAGCGGTTCGGGCAGCACATTTCCGTCGACAAAGAAAATCTCGAGATCCTGCCGCGCCGCGTGAAAGACCTTGACGGTTCCGCGATGGCGCAACAGATCGTAAAGCGGTTCAAGCGACAATCCGCCCGCCAGCGGATCGACCAGAACCGCTTCGCCATTGCCCGGCAATGCCATCTGCACGAGGCAGAGTTTCGAATAATAGGTCCGTTCGCGAAGAAACTCGGTATCTATCGTGACATAGGGCGCACCCTTCGCCCTTTCGCAATACTCTGCCAGATCCTTCGTCGTGGTTATGGTACGCATAGAAATTCCATCAGACCGCGAATTCGCTCGCCGGGTTCAGCCGTCTTAAGCCAGTGGCGCCCAATAGAAAAGGGCAAGGCTTTGGGCAACGCCCGATTGTTTCGCCATTCCGCGCGTTGCCGGTGAAGCCACACGATTGTGCCGTCTGGTCATCCGGAACGGTCAGGGCAAGGACAAAGGCCGCCTGTCGCCCATCGCAAACCGCCGAAGGACCGCAGGATAGAGGCGGTGCTCCATCGTCAACACCCGCGCGGCAAGGTCTTCGGCGGTATCGCCGGGCATGATCGTGACCCGCGCCTGCCCGAGGACAGGGCCGTTGTCGAGAACCGGGGTTACTTCGTGAACCGTGCATCCGGCCTCTGCGTCGTTCGCGGCAAGCGCGCGCCGATGTGTATCAAGCCCCGGGTATTTCGGCAAAAGCGAGGGGTGTATGTTCAACATCCGGCCCCTGAACCTTTCCACGAATGACGGTGTGAGAACCCGCATGAAACCTGCAAGGCAGACAATGTCGGGGGACGCGGCAAGCAAGGGCTTCAGCAGCTCTGCCTCAAAGGCCTCGCGCTCGGCCCCGAAGGACCGGTGATCGACAAATGCTGTCGGGATTCCCAAATTCGCGGCACGCGCAAGCCCGCCGGCCTTGCCCGTGTTCGACAGAACCAGCACCGGACGTGCGGGATGATCCGCGACCATGCTTTCGGCAAGGGCGACCATGTTGGACCCCCCGCCCGAAATCAGGATCGCGACCCGTTTCAAAGCAGCGTGCCCCGATAGGCCACCCCTTGCCCCTTCGCGATCCTGCCAAGCCGATAGACTGTCTCGCCTTCGGCCTTCAGCAGGTCCTCCAGTCGGTCGGCATGGTCCGCCGCCGCGACGACGACCATTCCGATACCGGCATTGAAGGTCTTGAGCAGTTCACGCTCGGCCATGCCGGCAGTTTCGGCAAGCCAGCGGAAGACGGGCGGCAAGGCCCATGCGCCCAGATCGATCTCGGCGCCCAGACCCTCGGGCAGGACGCGGGGCAGGTTTTCGGTCAGCCCGCCTCCGGTGATATGCGCAAGCGCGTGCACCCCGCCCGAGCGGATGGCGGCAAGCACCTGCCGGACATAAAGCCGGGTCGGCGCCAGAAGTTCGGCGCCTAGGGACGCATCGGCGAAGGGCGACTTCGCGTCCCAGCCGAGGCCGGACATTTTAACTACTTTGCGCACAAAGGAATATCCGTTCGAATGCACGCCGTTGGAACCAAGCCCAAGAAGCACGTCCCCCTCCGACACGCCCGCCGGCAGGTCCTGCCCGCGCTCCATCGCGCCCACCGCAAAACCGGCAAGATCGAAATCGCCGCCGTGATACATGCCCGGCATCTCGGCCGTTTCGCCGCCGATCAGGGCACAGCCGGACAGTTCGCAGCCATGGGCAATGCCTTCGATGATCCGGGTCGCCTGATCGACGTCAAGCTTGCCCGTCGCGAAGTAATCGAGAAAGAACAAGGGCTCGGCCCCCTGGCAGACCAGGTCGTTCACGCACATCGCGACAAGATCGATCCCGATCGTGTCGACATTGCCGGTATCGATGGCGATGCGCAGCTTGGTGCCCACCCCGTCGGTAGCGGCAACCAGCACCGGATCGGTGTAACCCGCGCCCTTCAGATCGAACAGGGCGCCAAACCCGCCAAGACCCGCCATCGTGCCCGCCCGCGCCGTCCGCTTCGCCGCCGGCTTGATCCGTTCGACCAGCGCGTTGCCCGCGTCGATATCAACACCCGCTGCCGCATAGGTCAGGCCGTTCTTGGTTGTCATGGCAATCCCCCGGAATCCGTTGCCGCCGCGATACAAGAAACCGGCCGCAGGGGCAACGCGCGATCAGCGCGGAACGCTCCGGCGCATGCCCTCTCTCGCGCCCAGCGCGAAGAAAAAGCGCGACAGCAGGAGGGCGACCGCGGAATAGCCGACAAGGATAACCCCCAGAATCGCCGCCCCGTCCGGTTCTTCGGCCAGCAGCTCCTGCATGGCCAGCCACAGAAGGAAGGCCATCAGACCGCCCTGAAGCGCCGCGAACCATAGCGCGAAACGCCACGCCTCGGGCGCCCCCGGCGCCCGGCGCAGATGGCGCGCAAAGCCCATCCCGGCCACGAGCGCCGGCAGGGCAAGCGCCGCGACAAGGCAGAGCGTGTAGAAGACGGCGGCACCCGAACGGAAGCTGAGGTCGCTCAGGAGCAGCATCACCGCATCCGTCAGGCCCATG
>JAGRDO010000075.1:1244-3341 GCA_020447005.1 Paracoccaceae bacterium | reverse complement strand
GGCTTAGCGCCCTCTTTTTCGCCCTTCTGACCCCGGCCGCATCAGCCGAAATGGTGCTGGTAATGGCCGAAGACGGCACGCTTTCACCGTCTCGATCCCAGGATAGCTTCTCGCGCACCTATAAGGACGGGATCGGTCAAGGAGCAGCATCTGCGGGGCTTCGCATGCTCGGCAAAGCCACCGGGAACGATCCGGCGCCGCTGATCGTGCCGGGACAGTCTCGCACACCAGCGCCTCGCGAGGACATCCGCGCAGGCATTGAAGAAACAGCCCTGCGCTATGCGGGCCACCCTGGCCTCCGCTCGGCCGGTATCACGGTCACCGACTGGCTGAACCTCTATCGCGCCAATATCGAGATCGAAAGCGCCTACGACCCCACGGCCGTTTCCCACAAGGGGGCCATCGGGCTTGGCCAGCTGATGCCGGGCACTGCCAGGACCCTGCGCGTCGATCCGCATGACTGGAGAGAGAACCTCGACGGCTCGGCGCGCTATCTCGCCGGGCTGCTGGCAGAGTTCGGCGATGTCCGGTTTGCGCTTGCCGCCTACAATGCAGGCCCAGACGCGGTGCGCCAGCACGGCGGCATTCCCCCCTATCGAGAAACCCGGAACCACGTCCAGCGGGTGCTGGCTGTCGTCAACCGGCTGGAAGGAGTATCTCAATGAAGCCAAACATCCACGCCCCCCTCATAGCCATGTCGGTCATCGTGCTGCTGGCCGAACCGGCGCTAGCGCAAAGCATCGACCTTTCTCCGATCCAGAGCCTGCTGCAAGGGATCGTCGACGCGCTGACCGGCCCATTGGGCGTCGTCATCGCCACCCTTGCCGTGCTCGGCATCTTTCTCAGCTGGTTCTTCAATATCATCGACCTGCGCCAGGCCCTCTGGGTGCTCGTCGGCATCGCGGGCGTCGCCGCCGCGCCGACGATCGTTGCCGCGGTCTTTGGGTAGTGTGGAAAACCATGGCTGAGCGATCACCGCTATTCCTGGGTCTCGTGCGCCCGCCGAAACTCCTCGGCCTGCCGATCATGTATGCCATGGTCTGGCTCTTCGGCTCGGTCCTACTCTTCGTCTGGATGCAACATCTCGCAGTTCTTGGCCTGGCAGCGGTCCTCTATCCACTGCTCTGGAAGGCGGCGGATTGGGATCCGCGCTTCATTGACGTGATGATGACGGCCCTGCAAGAGACCCCGCCCACGCGGAACCGATCAATCCACGGGGGCGACAGCTATGCCCCGTGACGAGAGCTTCGATACCCGCACCCTCCTGCCCGACTGGTATGCGCGCGAAAAGCGCCTCGCGCACATGCTGCCCTATGTCAGCCTCGTCGACGACCATGCTGTCAGGACCCGGGTCAACGAGCTCTTCCAGTGCATCCGGCTGAGCGGTGTGAACAGCTACACCACGGACGATGCCTATCTCGACAAGGTGACCGCGCTCTTCGCCCGGATCATCGCGCAGTTGGGGCCGGAATTCAGCTACTATGTGCATAAGGTGTCGAAGTCGATCATACCGGACCTGCTCCCGGTCCGGGGCGACGGGTTCGCGGCGGCGGTGGATGAGGCTTGGCGCCTGAGGCTGGGATCGGCGGGTCTTCGGGACAAGACCCTGACACTGACCGTCATCCACCGCCCGCCACCCAAGAGTTTTCTGGGCTTCGTGAACCGTCCTGCGCCGGAGCGGTTCAAGGAGGAGACGGCGAAGCGGGTCCGGCGTCTCAGGGAGGCGGTCGGCGTCTTCACCTCGGGCCTCGCCGAGCTCAAGCCCCGGCTGCTCTCGGCGGCCTCCGGCGAGCTGGTCGGCTTCCTCGGCGCCCTCAACACCGGCCGCGAACTGCCGCTCTATCCGGCGGGTCGCTACGGATTCCTCGCCACCAACGTCGCCAATACCCGGGTGACCTTCCTCGAGGATCATTTCGAGCTCTCGGGTGGCGTGGTCGGTCACCGGTTCGGCAAGAGCTTCACTATCGGCGAATATGCCGAAGGGACCACCTGCACCATGTTCGACATGCTGAACCTGCCGGTCGACATGATCGTCACCCATTCCTTCACACCGATCAATTCGAACCTGATGGCCGGTCGGATCAAACGCCAGAAGCG
>JAGRDO010000075.1:0-1172 GCA_020447005.1 Paracoccaceae bacterium | reverse complement strand
ACGATCTCGAGGCCAAGCGCCAGAGTTTCGGCGAGCACCATATGGTCGTGACCGTCTTCTGCGACACGCTCGACGAACTCCAGGGCCTCGGGGCCGAGATCGTCAACGCGGCGGCGGCCGAAGGCGTGAAAATGATCGGCGAGCGGGTTGCGGCCAGAACCCATTACTTCAGCCAGCATCCCGGCAACCAGCCAAAACGAGTCCGCGCGAGTGCCGTCACCAACCGCAATTTCGCGGACTTCGCCGCGCTCCACCGCACGCCCCTCGGCAAGGGGAAGCACCAACTCCCCTGGGGTCAGGAGATCACGCTCTTTCCGACACCGGAACAGAGTGCCTACCGCTTCTCCTACCACGAGTTGGGCGCGCCTTCGAGCGAGCCGACCAGCGGCCATACCCTTATTCTCGGGCGCCCCGGCTCCGGCAAATCCGTCCTGTCCGCCTTCCTCATGACGCAGGCGCGGCGCGTTGGCGCCCGCATCTTCGTCTTCGACTACCGACTCGGCATGGAGATGGCCGTCCGCGCCAATGGCGGACGCTATGCCTCCGTCAAGGCGGGGCTGGCGACCGGTCTCAATCCCCTCTGGACCGAGATCGACCCCAGCGGCGTGGCCTGGCTTTCCGACTGGCTGGGCTCCCTCCTCCACCGCGCCGACAAGCCGCTGACGCCGGCCCAGGCCAATCGCATCCAGGAGGTCGTCCGTCAGAACGCCAATGCGGCAACGCCCGAACTGCGGAACTGGACTGATTTTGCCTCACTCTTCGTCTCCACGGATGACAATGGAGACCTGCACGAACGGCTTCTCGAATGGACTGGGGACGGCCGCTATGGCTGGATTTTCGGACAAAGCCTTCAGGATACCTTCTCGCTGAAGGGCGATGTCGTGGGCTTCGACCTCACCGGCATTCTCGACAGCGAGAGCGAGAAGGAACGCATGGCCGTCCTCTCCTATCTTTTTCGGCGCGTGGAGCGCGAGATCGATGACCGCCGCTCAACGATCATCATCGTCGATGAGGCCTGGAAGGCGCTCGACAACGCCTATTTTGCCGAGCGCCTCTCCAACTGGCTCGTGACGGCCCGCAAGCAAAACACCGTCGCGGTGATGATGACCCAATACGCCAGCCAGCTGGAACGGACGCGGACCGGCAGGACCATCGTCGAGGCGGTGCCGACG
>JAGRDO010000189.1 GCA_020447005.1 Paracoccaceae bacterium | reverse complement strand
ATTTGGCGGGATGCGTGGCCGGTTAGGTGCTGACGGGGTGGTCATTGCACATCGGGTCCGCGTGTCCGATCAGTAGACAGCGCGAATTCGCATAGTTCGTCCTCGGAACTCGACGGCCTCGCCCGCCTTCGCCCCTTCGATCGCAGAATAAATCGGCGCGGCCTGCGACACGCCGACGAATTTCTGGCCCTGGCATTCGAATTCGCCGGTCGAGACGCCGATGACCAGATACCGGTCGCCGATCCGCACCGCCGCGCCCGGGCCGACCGCATCCTTCGCGCCGAAGTCGAGAGCGTTCAGCGCCGCGATCTTGCCTTCGATCTCGTGTTCCTTGTCGTCGAAGAACTCGGCGACATCGGCGGCGTTTTCAGCCTGCCCCTGTTCGTCCGACTCGATCGGCTCGAACCGGTCCAGCATCGCCGCTTCAAGGAACTGCCGATAGGTCTCGTGCGCCTGCGTCAGTTCCGCCTCGGTCAGGGCCAGCATCGTCTGGCGCAGGTGGGACTTGTCGATCATATTCTATCCTTTAGTTTATCGGTGTTTCAGAAGACGGTGCGCGGTTCAGGCGCTAACATGAATGAAGCGGAAAACAAGGGGGAGAGCAACCGTTGGGCGTTGCGTTGTCGATCATCATTCTATTCACCGTTACGACAACGATCGTGCGTGTCGCCGGCGTCGTGCTTGAGCATAGCGGTATCCCGCGTCCGGTCGCCCGAATGCAGGCGATGTCCGCGCTTTCAGGTACCGGTTTTACCACGACAGAATCCGAATTGCTGCTGCAAACCCCCGAAAGGCGCAAGGTACTGGTGTTGCTGATGGTCGCCGGCAGTCTTGGCCTGGGTTCGGTCGTCGCAACCCTCGTGCTTGGCATCTTCGGCATCTCGGAAACACCGCACGGGCTGCTGTTGCAGGGTGTGTCGCTGCTTGCTGCGGCCCTTTTCGTGCGTTTCATTCTTTTCACCAAACGCGCCGACCGTTTCATCTGCAACCTTGCGGTGCACTGGCTTGAACGGCAGGGCTCGGGAATGACTGCCTACCTTGTCCTGCAGCGGCTTGGCGACGACGCAACCGTGGCCGAGCATCGCCTTGCCCGTGTCCCTCCGGCCGATCCCGAAGAATGGGGCTCGGCCTCGCTTCTGATTCCGCTTGCGGTTCGCGCGGCGGACGGGCATGTCCGCCATGGCTGGCCCGAGCGGGCCGAGATCGGTCAGGCTGCCATCCTGTCCGGCCCGGCCGAAGCCCATGCTGCTTTCGCTGCAGCCTACGGCACGCCCATCGTCAACTTCACGCACTGAGCTTTCATGAAAAATTCGCCTGAAATCCCCGGTCTGCTCCATCTTTTGCCGCTCAACGGCCGCGGCGACTGGCTGCACATGTGTATCCACCGCGAGGAAACGCCCGGGTTTTTGATGGACGAAATCGCGCTCGACGATCTGATCGTCGACGCGCTTGTCGAGGAGGACACGCGGTCGCGCATCCGCGTGCGCGACGACGGGATCATGGTGCTTCTCAAGGCCATGCACCTGCGCGGCAAGGAAATGGCCCGCCCCGAGGACATGGTTTCGATGCGTCTTTGGGTAACACCTGAAAGGGTCGTCAGCACGCGCGAGGCCGATATCGATCCGATCCTCGAACTGACAAGCCGGGTGGCCGGGGGGGAAGGCCCGGCAACCCCGGGCGGGCTTCTGGCGGACCTGATCGAGGAACATCTCGACGAGGTTGAAAGCCAGGTCGAGATGCTGGAAGACGACACCAACGAAATCGGCAGGATGATCACCCTGCATCAAACCGAATCCGCCTGCCCGAACATGGCGGAAACCGAAACCCGGATCAGCGGGTTTTTGCGTCACCTCGGGCCGCAGCGCCCGGTTCTGGAGGTGCTCGCTCAGATCGACCATCCGGTTCTGTCCGCCCGCGAACGTGTGCGGCTGGACGACAGCCTCAATCGCCTGCTGCGTTTCCTGGAAACGCTCCAGAACCTGCGCGAGCGCATCGAGATTTTGAACGATCAGGTGACGCGCATTCAGGACAGGCAACTCAACCGTTCCTCCTATGCATTCGCGGCGGCGGCGACCATCTTTCTTCCACTGGGCTTCGTGACCGGGCTTTTCGGCGTCAATCTCGGAGGTATCCCGTATGAGCACTCGGCCTCGGGCTTCTGGATATTCGTGATCGCCTGCGTGGTCGTCGCGCTCGCGATGTTCGCCTTCTTTCGCTGGCGAAAGTGGCTTTAGTGAAGATTGGCTACCGGCTGCTTCCACCCGCCCGATAGCTGCGGGTATCCCTGAACATGGACGAAGTCCTGGTCGCGAACCGGTTCGTGGCCCCCCAGACATTCATCTGCATGGCTTTTCGTGACCGGGTGATCGAGGCCGCCGGGGCGGATGATCGGGCCGTGTCCCGACCTTGACGGCGATTGCGCCCGCGACCCGCCCGCGGCGACCAGGCACGGGACAAAGGCCGCGGCGCGTGGGCCCGTGGCCCTTATGATCCGGCCCCGGCAGGCTTGCTGTGCCGTTCGACAACCTCGGCGACGATCACGTCATATTCGGTGAATATATCGGCCTTGCCGCGTTCCTTGGCGTATTTGTGTTCAGGGTGGACATCCCATTCCTCGATCGCTTCGAAGCTGTCGAAATAGCCGATCAGCACGCGCTCGCCGTCATCGGCCGTAAAGACCTTGTGGCCGATGTAACCCTTCAGGCCGCTGACCACGGTGACCATCCGG
>JAGRDO010000188.1 GCA_020447005.1 Paracoccaceae bacterium | reverse complement strand
AAACAAGAGCAGGACGGGAAGATCCATTTTTGCGGCCAGGGCCAGGGCAGAATCGTAATCGCGTTGCCAGACGATTTCGCCAAGTTCGCGGTGTTCAAGAAAGGATGTGTTTGCCATGCCTGAAATATGGTGCGCGGACCAGCGAAATTCCAGCCCCCTGCAGCTGCCGAATTTGCGTCCATGCTATTGACGGCGCGGGCATTTCGCGGCCTATGTTAACGGTATCAGAATGGAAGGGAGGCGGCATGAAGACGAAGCGTGATGCGCTGGTTGAGGCGTTCGAAAAGGCATCCGAGGCCCATGCCATGGCCTTTACCCAGGTCGACGGCGAAGATCCCGACTGGGCGCTTTGGTATGCAGGCTTCTTGCAACAACCGTTGAGCAGGATTCTTGAGCGCAATCTTACAAAGGCCGAGATCGTGACCTGCCTCATCTCGGTCGAGGAAGAACGTCTTGCGCGGTTCGGCAAGGCCCATCCCTGGCCACCGATGTACGCCGACCACTTCATCGAACGACTGGGCCGGCCCGATCCAGAAAGCGAAACCGGCCTCGCCCTTTATTACTATCCAGAGTGTCCGTTCTGTCAGCGGGTGCTGCATGCGATCCGGGAAACCGGGGCCAAGGTCGAATTGCGCCATGTGTGGGACCACCCACCCTACCGCGCGGAATTGCAGGCGGCGCGCGGGCGCACCACCGTTCCCGTGTTGCGCATTACCGGCAAGGGTGAGGATCGCTGGATGCCCGAATCCGCCGATATCGTCCGTTACCTGCGCGACCGCGCCGCAGCGCGCTGAAGAGCATCGCCCCCGACACCAGAACGAAGGAGACAACGTGTCCATACCCCTTGCCCGCCGCCGCAGCGGCCGCTTCATCGGAAACCCTGCCGCGCCGGTATATGTGGATCTGTTTCTGGATGTCCAATGCCCCTATTCCGCAAAAGCATGGCCAACGGTCCGCCAGGTGGCAGCGCATTACGGCGGGGAAAAGGTCTGTTTCGCGATCAACATGATGGTCCTTTCGAACCACCGCCAATCCTGGGATGTTACACTTGGGCTTTTCGGGCTGGCGGGGGACGACGACGACAGGTTCGCCGCCCTCCTCGGCTTCCTTTACGAACGGCAGGAACGCTACTTCAACGGCGCTTTCGCGGACCGGACCCACAATGACCTTCGATCTCTGGTGGCCGACCTTGGCAATGAATTCGATGGCACGCCTAAGGAACGGGTGGCGGAACTTCTGGCCGACAATGCGGTCTATGCCGCGGCCAAGCAGCCCGGGCGCTATGCGGCGCTGCGCGGCGTCTGGGGAACGCCGACGATCTTCATCAATGACAGCGAGCGCGGCGATCTTGGCAGCGCATCAACACTCGACAACTGGCGGGCGGTCATCGACCCGCTTCTTTAGGCCGCGGCGACGGATTACAACACAAGGGCGGGTTTCATGGCACTACTACAACTTCTGACGGCGGAGTGGATTGCCGTTCTGGCATTGCGCTGGGCGCTGATCATCATCTTCGTCGGCTTCGCCATTGCCAAATTTCCGGCCAGCGAGGCGGCGGGGTTCGCCGAATATGTCCGGCCGCATCCGGTGTTGCGATGGGGGCCACGCCTGCTCGGGGCGCGGCTTTTTTCCATCGCTGTCGCTTTGGCCGAGCTTGCCGTCGCGGCCATGCTGTTTCTGGGGACGTTCTCGGCCACGCTGGGGTTCCTTGGCGCCTGGGCTGTGGTGGCCGAAATGGCGGTCACGCTGTCACTTCTTCTGTTCACCGATCGTTGGCAGGAGCAGAACGGTTTTCCTTTCCTTGGGGAAGGCGCCGAGTTCCTGATCAAGGACGCGGCGATTGCGGCGGCTGGCTATATGCTGGCGGTTCACGAAGGCGCGAGACTGCTGGCCGGCTGAACGGCGCTTCTTGCGGCTTGGCACGGCGCGGTCCATCCTGTCGGGATGTCGTGCCGTTCCGATAGGGGGTGGCGGGCGAAACCCGCACAAGTGAAACAGGGAAGAACAATGAATAACGGAGGCAAGACATGATCACCGATGGCTTCTTTGGCCGCCGCAGGGACCAGGGTTACGAGGGCCGTATTCCGCCCGGGCAAAGCCGCACCGATGGCTATCCGGTTCTGTCCT
>JAGRDO010000074.1:30189-30531 GCA_020447005.1 Paracoccaceae bacterium | reverse complement strand
CGAAGGTGCCGACCGCGCCGGAAATCGCGCCGGTGGCAACCTCCCAGCGGGCCTTTTCCAGCCGGTTCTTGCTCCGGTCCATTTCGGCGTAGAAGCGCGCGAAGGTCAGGCCCATCGTGGTGGGTTCGGCATGGATGCCNNTGCCGTGGCTGCGTCCGATGCGGACGGTGTCCTTATGCTCATACGCGCGCTTTTTCAGCGCGGCGAGGACGCGGTCCATATCCGCCAGCAGGATGTCGGCCGCGCGCACAAGCTGGACGTTCAGCGTGGTGTCGAGAACGTCAGACGAGGTCATGCCCTGATGGACGAAACGCGCGTCCTCTGCCCCGATATGCTCGGCCA
>JAGRDO010000074.1:13766-30184 GCA_020447005.1 Paracoccaceae bacterium | reverse complement strand
AGGAAGGCGATGACGTCGTGCTTGGTCACGGCCTCGATCTCATCTATCCGCGCGACATCGAATTCCACGTCCTTCGCACGCCAGACCGCCTCGGCATTGGCCTTGGGGATCACGCCCAAAGCGGCCTGCGCGTCGCAGGCATGGGCCTCGATCTCGTACCAGATGCGAAACTTGGTTTCGGGCGACCAGATCGCGACCATTTCGGGGCGGGAATAGCGGGGGATCATCCGTGGGCCTTTCCGTTTGAGGAGCGCGCGGGCGTGTCCTAGACTGGCGGGGATCAAGTGGCAAGCAGGCAGGGGAAAAATGCGGCGGTTGATCCTTGTTGCGGTGCTTTTGTTGCCGGTCGCGGCGGCGGCGGGGGACTGGCACGCTCTGACCGGGGCCGAGATCGGCACGGCGCTGTCGGACCACGAGCTGACCTACGAGGACGGCGCCCGCCAGATCTTCCGCGCGGGCGGAGGAACCACCTATGTCGTCGGCGCAGGGGCAAGCGAGGGGCGCTGGCGGGTGGAAGGCGACCGCTATTGCTCGAACTGGCAGCCTTCGTCGGTCTGGAGCTGCTACACGCTGGAACGCGATGCCGAAGGGCGGTTCCGGTTCTCGGGCGGCACCGGCGACATGAGCGTCGGGAGCTATTCGGGGGAATGAGCTTTGTTCCGGATCTGTCTGACTTTCTGGGGGAATGGCGGGTTTCCCGATCGATAGACGATCGGCTGACCGGTCAACCCGGCCGGTTCGAAGGGCGGGCGGTTTTCCGGCCGGAGGGCCGTGGGCTTCGCTACCGCGAGGAAGGCCTTCTCTACCTCGGCGAGGGGCCGGGCATGACGGCGGTGCGCGACTACCTCTGGCGCGAGGCGGCGGGCCGGATCGTGGTCGACCATGGCGACGGTCGGCCGTTTCATGATTTCGATCCGGCCGATCCGGTTGCCCGGCATGTCTGTGCGCCCGACGATTATCGGGTGCGTTATGATTTTTCGGACTGGCCGGACTGGCGCGCGGCATGGTCTGTCACAGGGCCACGAAAAACCTACGACCTTGTCAGCCGATATTCGCGAATGGGCTAAGGTCGTACCCGCACCGCAGGACAGAAAAAACCCGCCGGGCAGGCGGGTTTTCGTGGGAACCGGTGATCGGGGGCTCAGCCCCGCGCGCGGCGGCGTCCTTCGCGGCCGCCGCGACCGGCGGCGGCGACTTCGGCCGAAGCGGTGGCAAAATCCTTGCCTTCTTTCACCGCGTCCAGAACGCGCGCGAACTTGATCCATTCGCTGCCATTGGCGTCGTGGTTCATCAGGAAGTTCGCGGCCCGGATCGCTTCCATTTCCACCGAACGCACCGGGTTCATGATTGCTGATGTCATGCCGGCCCCGATGGCCATGGGCAGGAAGGCCGCGTTGATGCCGTGGCGGTTGGGCAGACCGAACGAGATGTTGGATGCGCCGCAGGTCGTGTTCACGCCAAGCTCTTCGCGCAGACGCTTGACCAGCGCGAAGACCTGACGCCCTGCCGTTCCCATCGCGCCGACCGGCATGACAAGGGGATCGACCACGATGTCATGCGCCGGGATGCCGAAGTCAGCCGCGCGCTGAACGATCTTTCTGGCCACCTCGAAGCGGACATCGGGGTCTTCCGAGATGCCGGTATCGTCGTTCGAGATGGCGACAACCGGGACGTTGTATTTCTTGACCAGCGGCAGGACGAGTTCCAGCCGGTCTTCCTCGCCCGTGACCGAGTTCAGAAGCGGGCGGCCCTCGGCAGCGGCCAGCCCGGCCTCAAGCGCGCCGGGAACCGAGCTGTCGATGCAAAGCGGTACATCGACAAGCCCCTGAACGATGCCGACGACCTTTGACATCAGCGGCGGTTCGGTTTCGTTGGGGTTCGGGTTCGAGTTGTAGACGACGCCCGCGTTCACATCGAGCACCATCGCGCCACAGGCAACCTGCTCGAGCGCGTCCTTCTCGACGGTCGAGAAATCGCCTGCCTCAAGCTCGGCCGCCAGTTTCTTGCGCCCCGTCGGGTTGATCCGCTCACCGATCACGCAGAACGGTTCGTCAAAACCAATGACGACGGTTTTCGTTTTAGATTCAAGGACGGTGCGGGTCATGGTTTACCTTATCTCTCAGCTTTGCGCGGCCGGGGTGGCAGAAGCACCACCGTTCTCGATGGCCCAGGTTGCGTTGGTCTTGATACCGCCCAGCGGGAAGAAGTGCACGGATTCGATTCCGAAGCCGGGATTGGCGGCCTTGTGGGCGGCCAGTTCGGCCACGACATCGTTCGGCTCATAGGGCAGCAGCAGCTTCGTCACGTCCATGGCGCGTTTCTGCAGCACTTTCAGGGACGGGCCGACCCCGCAGGCAATGGCGAACTTGATCAGGGTCTGCAGTTTGGCCGGGCCGGCAACGCCGATATGCACGGGCATGTCGATGCCTTCGGCCTGAAGCCGTTCGACCCATTTGATCACCGGCTTGGCGTCAAAGCAGAACTGCGTGGCCATCGCCATCTTGGCGTCGGTGCGCTTGGAAAACTCCTGCTTCCAGCGCAGCGCCTCCATCACGTTGCGGTCGGACCCGTCGGGATCGATATCCTTGTTGCCCTCGGGGTGGCCGGCCACATGAAGCCGGTCGAAGCCGTCGAAAAGACCGGTTTCCATCAGTTGCATCGAGCAGTGGAAATCCCCATGCGGCGTATCGATCCCGCCGCCAAGCAACAGGGCCTGCCGGACATCCGCCTCGCCCCGATACCGGGCGATCCAGTCGGCAAGCGTGGCCTTGTCCTTGATGATGCGCGCGGGAAAGTGCGGCATGACCGGGAAGCCTTCCGCCGCGATACGGCTGGCGGTCGCCACCATGTCCTCGATCGGCGTGCCGTCGATATGGGCGATATAGACGCGGGTGCCCTTGGGCAGAAGATCGCGGAAATTCTCGATCTTCTCGGCCGTGCGCGGCATCACCTCGATCGAGTAGCCGTCGAGGAAGGCCTCGACGGCGGTATTGGCACCCGAGGGTGCAGCGGTTTCCTTGCGGCGGAAATTCAGAAGTGCCATTGCAGTCCTCCGGG
This sequence comes from Paracoccaceae bacterium, assembly GCA_020447005.1. Taxonomy (GTDB): domain Bacteria; phylum Pseudomonadota; class Alphaproteobacteria; order Rhodobacterales; family Rhodobacteraceae; genus Albidovulum. The sequence goes on along the minus strand of JAGRDO010000074.1, from coordinate 27,127 downwards.
CAGGCTGGGGGTCAGGCCCAACCGTTGTTGTCGATCAGCGCCTTGATGCGCGCGGTGTCGTATTCGCGGTCGATGCGGGCGGCTTCGGCTGCGGCGACGGCCTCGTCCTCGCCGTCGATCGTCACCGGTTCGGCCTTGCGCCATTCGGCCAGGTAGGCGTCGGTGCCGGCAGCGCCGATCTTCATGGCGCAGCGGTCTATGGCCTGTTCGAACCGCTCCGGCAGCGGTTTTTTCACACCGCGGCGGCCCTTGCCGACGATGACCTGCGCCGGAATATCGCGCCAGTAGACGATGGTGACGTCGGCCATGCGAATCCTCCTGATGTCGCGCCCTGAATACAAGCGCACGCGCAGGGCGCAGTGCCGGTTTTCGACATAGTGCGGAACCAGAGCGACCTTGAACGCCAATGTGCGCCGCTTCCTTGTGCCTGCTCGCTTGCGCAGACCAATCCGCGTCACTAGAGTATATGCAACAGCAATAGGAGGGCGCGACAATGGCGCCCAGGCGTCCCGGAGGTGCGGGCGCGTTCCCGGAACCGGTAGAGCCGCCCGGCACCCCAAGACCCGACCCTGCGTCGCTTTATGCGGCTTTGGACCTCGGGACCAACAATTGCAGGATGCTGATCGCCCAGCCCAAGGGTGCTCAGTTCCATGTCATCGACAGCTTTTCCAAGTCGGTCCAGCTTGGGCACGGGCTCGAGGCGCATGGCCGGCTGAGCCGCGCGTCGATGTCGCGCACCATTCAGGCGCTGCAAATCTGCCGTCGCAAGATCGATCAGCATGCGGTCACGCGGATGCGTCTGGTGGCGACCGAGGCATGCCGCCGCGCAAGCAACGCGGCCGATTTCCTGCGATATGTGCGCCGCGAAACCGGGCTTAGCCTCGAGATCATTGCACCCGAGGAAGAGGCGCGGCTGGCCGTGGTGTCCTGCGCCCCGCTGGTTTCCACGCGAACCGAACAGCTTCTGGTCGTCGATATCGGCGGCGGATCGACCGAACTGGTCTGGATCGACCTTTCCGCGGTGCCGAGGCCCGAGCGTCCGCGCGCGATCATGAGGCTTCATGCCGGGTTTCACCCGCCCGACAGCCCGTTTCCCGCCGCAAAGGTCGTCGACTGGATTTCGGTGCCATTGGGGGTGGCGACGCTGAAGGACCAGTTTTCCGACGTCGAGGACGATGCCGCGCGATTTGCGTTGATGAGCTGGCATTTCGAAGAGAACCTTGCCGATTTTTCACCGTCAAGCACATCGCAGCCGCGCGACGGGTTTCAGATCATCGGCACCTCGGGCACGGTGACGACGGTAGCCGCCAGCCATCTTGGCCTGAAGCGCTATGACCGGACGAAAGTCGATGGCCTGCGCATGACCACCGACCAGATCGACAAGGTGATCCGCGACTATCTGAACCTTGGTCCGGAAGGGCGCAGGGTTGATCCGCGCATCGGACGGGACCGGCATTCGCTGATCATGTCGGGGGCGGCGATCCTGCAGGCGCTGATGCGGATCTGGCCGACGGACCGGCTGTCCGTGGCCGACAGAGGCCTGCGCGAGGGTCTGCTTTACGCACAGATGTCGGTCGACGGGGTGCTGGAGGGCGGCCCGTTCTGACCATTTCGGGGCGGCAGACATTGTAGCGGGCCCCTGATTTGATTATCTGGGCCAAGAAGACGCGGCAAAGGAGACCCTTCGGGGGCGGTCGGGATGGCGAAGACACCCTCGGGCAACACATCCGGGCGCGGACAGCGCGACCTTCGGGTGCGGGTCAAGACGGCCAAGGGGCGCAAGCTTTCCTCGACGCTCTGGCTGGAGCGGCAACTGAACGATCCTTACGTGCAGCGCGCCAAGAAGGAAGGCTATCGCGGCCGGGCGGCCTACAAGATACTCGAGCTTGACGACAAGTATCGCTTTCTGGTTCCGGGCGCGCGGGTGGTCGATCTTGGCTGTGCGCCGGGCGGGTGGTGTCAGGTCGCGGTGACGCGGGTGAACGCGCTGGGCGAGAAATCCGGCAAAAGCGTGGGCCGGGTTCTGGGGGTGGATCTGCAGGAGGTGGAGCCGATCGCCGGCGCCGAGTTACATCGGCTGGACTTTCTTGAAGATGGCGCGGACGAAAAGGTGAAGGCGTGGCTGGGCGGGCAGGCGGATGTCGTGATGTCCGATATGGCGGCAGCGGCGTCTGGCCATAAGGGAACCGACCATCTGCGCATCGTCGCCCTTTGCGAAGCGGCCGTGGAATTTGCCTTTGACGTGCTGGAAGACGGCGGGACTTTCGTCGCCAAGGTTCTGGCAGGTGGCGCCGAAAACGAATTGCAGGCGCTGTTGAAACGCGCCTTTGCCAAGGTCGCCAATGTCAAGCCACCGGCAAGCCGCGCCGACAGCTCTGAAAAATTCGTTGTCGCCACGGGATTTCGCGGACGCCCGGAGTGACCGCAATCCTGCCCGGAGGGCCGGGCTAGGGGGCAATCGGGGCCGCGATCCCCTCGACGCTGACGACCATCTCGGACCCGCAATGGAACAGATAGTAGGTCACCGTTTCGGCGGTATGCCTGAAGATCCCGGGGCGATCGAGCAGATCGCGGGACATGCGGAAATCGCGATGGTAGCTGGATTGGCCACAATCGACGACTTGCTGCGGCGACACGATGAGGTCGGCTGCGGGCTTGCCCGGACCGAAGGCCCCGGCGGTAATCCTGACGGGGCGCGCATCGGGATTTCCCGAAAGGAAACCTTCGTCAAGCGATATCCGGTTGACCAGTGCAACCTGCGACAGGCGGCCGTCGGTGGTACGAAGCGGATCGCGCTTGCGCAGCGCCTGCAAGGGCAAGTCGCCAAAGCTGGTGGTCACGCGGCAGTTTCCGCAAAATCCCGGCAAGGACCATTCGACCCCGACCGAGGGGGCGCGACCGGCCACATTCTTGCGCCCGGTCTCGCCAGCCTCGGGCATGATGCTGTTGCCCTTGGCGGAAAATGGTATGGTGTTCAAAAGACTTCTCATCATCAATCGTCACTCGTATCTGGCCGTCGCTGCGGCCGACCCAACCCGGTATCCGGGGCGGACTGGTGCGATGCTTCCAGGCAACCGCACCAGTTGCACTCATACCCAACTCACTAACACTCGCTACTCAGCCCACGAAATCATCGACCGTTACTGAAGCCAGATAGCCGTTTGAATCGGGCCACCATATGGCGGTAAAAATATCAATTCGGGCACCAGATGCAGTAATCCAACCGGCTTCGGGTTAACCAATTCACCGTGTAACGGTCGCTGGCGGAAACAATTGCAAACGGGACTGGTCCTTTTCGACAGGTTTTCCCGGCAGGCGCCGGACATTGTCTCGGGTGCGCGAACAGCGATTAACCCTAACGGGGTATGAAAATGTGGCGGTATCGTCCCATTCCGCTGTTCCGGTGTGGGAAACACATTGTTGCCCGTGCTCGGCACGCAACCTTTTTGCAGCCGGGCGGAATGATTCCGGAACGCCGCCGATCGCTCAAGGGTGCTGGACCCGGCAATGGTTCGGGCGTAAGCCACGGCGATGACTGAAAAACCATCACTGCGTGCCCATGCCGGCGCGATTCTCAGCCTCGGCCTGCCGCTGATCGGCTCGAATCTCGCGCAGATGGCCTTGCATGTCACCGACACGCTGATGATCGGTTGGTACGGGGTTGCCGAACTGGCCGCCGTGGTTCTGGCCGCATCGACCTTCTTCATCCTGTTCATTCTCGGGTCCGGCTTCGCGCAGGCCGTGATGCCCATGGTTGCGTCAGCCCTGGGCCGCGCCGAGGAAGCGCAGGTGCGGCGGGATACACGCATGGGGCTCTGGCTGTCGATCGGCTACGGTGCCGCCATCTATCCGGCGATGTACTGGTCGGGCGCGCTGCTTCTGGCGCTGGGGCAGGATGAGACCGTGTCGGCACTTGCGCAGGATTATCTGCGCGTCGCAGGGTTGGGAATGATCCCTGCACTGGTGATCATGACGTTGAAAAGCTTTCTGTCCGCGCTGGAAAGGGCCGGTGTCGTGCTTTGGGCGACGCTTGCGGGTGTCTTGCTGAATATCGTGCTGAACTGGGCCTTCATCTTCGGGAACTGGGGCGCGCCGGAACTTGGTGTCGAAGGTGCGGCTCTGGCGTCGGTCGGGACACAGATTTTGACCGTGCTGGTCATGGCCGTCTACGTCCAGAAACACCCCTTGCTTGCTCGGTTCCATCTCTTTCAACGGTTCTGGCGCCCCGACTGGCCGGCCCTTGTGCAGGTCTATCGGCTTGGCTGGCCGATCGGCCTGACCGGCCTGTTTGAAAGCGGGCTGTTTGAGGCGGCAGCGATCATGATGGGCTGGATCGGCACGGTCGAGCTTGCCGCCCACGGTATCGCGCTGGAATTGACGGCGGTGACCTTCATGTGCCATCTCGGTCTGTCCAACGCGGCAACCATCCGCGCGGGCAGGGCCGTCGGTGCGCGCGATGCGGCAGGGCTGCGCGACGGGGCGATTGTCGCGGTGGCCATGTCCTTCGGTTTCGGAATTCTGGTTGTCGCGACCTTCCTGATCTTTCCGGCGCCGATGATCAGGGTGTTCCTGGATCCGGCCAATCCCCAGCTTGACGCAATCGTGGCCTTTGGCACTGCCCTTCTGGCGATGGCGGCCCTCTTTCAGATGGCGGACAGCGCGCAGGTCATGGCGCTGGGCCTTTTGCGGGGCCTGCATGACACGCGCGGCCCGATGATCATCGCGTCGGTCAGCTATTGGCTGATCGGCATACCGGCAAGCTATCTGCTTGCATTCCGGCTGAACCTGGGTGGGGTAGGGCTTTGGCTTGGCCTCGTGATCGGGCTGACCGTCGCGGCCATCTTGCTCATGTGGCGTTTCTGGACGACCTGGCCCCGCGCGATCGCTACGTAAGGGCGGCCTTCAGGCGCTGTGCTCGGGGCTTTCGGTCGGTACGGCAAGGAGGCGTTCGGATTTCTTGCGGACCAAAACGCTGCGCAGGTCATGCATGGCCAGCAACAGCGCATCGGTCACATTATCCAGCTGATCGTCGCTGGCGCGCGACTGCGCCCATTGCGTCGTCAGGTTAAGATAGTCGACGGCGCGGTGAATATCATCGATATCGCGCTGCGCCAGAAGATTGCGCCGCCGGTCCAGCCAGTCTCCGATCACCGCGCTTTCCGCAGCGGTCAGTTTGTGTTCGCCATGTGCTTTGATCTCGCCATTCTTCACGTTCACCACGGCGATCTGGATCAGCTCGATCCGGCGCTGACGATTGGCGGTATCGACCCGGAACACTGCTGCGCCGTTCTCGCGGATACGGAAATAATACTCGGGAAGATCTGACATGGCGGGTTCCGGTTTTTCGGAAAAACAGTAACGTTATGAGAGGCCTTGGGGTCGTAAATGCCGCCACCTTCGTTCGAAATCCGATGCATGTCAATTCGGCGAAGCGGTTAAAATCCGCCCGTCACTTCAGCCCGGCGCAGAAAGACTGGATACGGCGACAAGCCTCCTCCAGCGCGGCGTCAGAGGTTGCGTAACTGACACGGAAATTCGGGGAAAGCCCGAAGGCGGCCCCGAAGACGACGGCGACGCCCGTTTCTTCCAGAAGGGCCGCCGCGAAGGCCTCATCGTCCACGATCCTTGCGCCTTTGGCAGAGGTTTTGCCGATACAGGCCGAAATGTCGGGATAGACATAGAAGGCGCCTTCCGGTCGCGGGCATTTTATGCCCTTCGCCTGGTTCAGCATCGAGACGACAAGGTCACGGCGGCGCTGGAAGATCTTCCTGTTCCCGGCAAGGAAATCCTGAGGCCCGGTCAAAGCCTCGACCGCGGCATATTGCGCGACCGAACAGGGATTCGAGGTCGATTGCGACTGGATCGTCCCCATGGCCTTTATCAGCTCAACCGGTCCCGCGGCATAGCCGATGCGCCAGCCGGTCATGGCATAGGATTTCGAGACGCCATTGCAGGTCAGTGTGCGGTCATAAAGGCCGGGTTCGACCTGAGCGGGGGTCACGAATTCGAAATCATCGAAGACGAGGTGTTCGTACATGTCGTCCGACAGGACCCAGACATGCGGATGGCGCATCAAGACATCGGTCAGCGCCTTCAGCTCGGCCCGGCTGTAACCCGCCCCGGTCGGGTTCGAGGGCGAATTGAAGATGAACCATTTGGTTTTCGGCGTGATCGCCGCTTCAAGCTGCGCGGCTGTCAGCTTGAAATCGGTCTCGATACGGCATTCGACCGCCACCGGTGTGCCGCCTGCCAGAAGCACCATGTCGGGATAGCTGACCCAGTAGGGTGCGGGGATGATGACTTCGTCACCGGGATTGCAGGTGGCCATCAGCGCATTGTAGAGCGTCTGCTTGCCGCCGGTTCCCACGGTGACTTGCGACGGCTTGTAGGTCAGGCCGTTTTCGCGGGCGAACTTGGCGCAGATCGCTTCCTTCAGTTCAAGGATCCCGTCGACGGCCGTGTATTTTGTCTTGCCCTCGTCAATCGCGCGTTTGCCGGCATCCTTGATGTTCTGCGGGGTGTCGAAGTCAGGCTCGCCCGCGCCAAGGCCGATGATATCGCGCCCGGCGGATTTCAGTTCGCGCGCCTTGTTGGTGACCGCAATGGTGGGCGAGGGTTTGACCCGCGCCAATGTGTCGGACAGGAAGGTCATCGTCGGAACCCCGGTTTGTAATCAAGGTCGTCATGTCTTAGACAGTGGCCAGCCGCCGTTCAAGCTGCAACGAGAGGAAAAGACAATGACACCGAAACAAGTGGGTCGGACCGCCGGCGCTTCAAACTGGTATAGTGAAGACATGTCCACTTTCGGCGACCGGCTGACCGCCGCGCGCGAGGCGGCAGGATTGTCGGCCACGGAACTGGCCGACCGGATCGGCGTCAAGGCCAAGGTCGTCCAGCACTGGGAGGCCGATGCCAAGGAGCCGCGCGCAAACCGGCTGCAAATGCTCGCCGGGATGCTGGGCGTTTCGCTCGTATGGCTGCTTACCGGCGATGGCGACGGGGTTTCGGTGCCGGATGACGCACCTTCGGAGAAGGCTCAAAGCCCCGCGATCGTGAACGAAATCCGCGGTCTGCGGCAGGCGGCGGCGGCGCTGAACCAGCGCGTTGTCCGGCTGGAGCGGATGCTTGTGCCCTCGGCGGGTGAAGCGGCGGACGAGGACGCAGCATGAGCGAAAGCCGGGTCGCGCGGCTGAAACGCCTCAGGATGCGGGCTTGGCGGCGCGGAACGAAGGAAATGGACCTGATCCTCGGCCCGTTCGCTGACGGTTGTCTTGCCGGGATGGACGAACCGCGCCTTCGGCTGTTCGACACGCTTCTGGGCGAGAATGATCAGGACCTTTATCCATGGGTAACCGGCGCGCAGCCCGCCCCGGCGCAATACCGCGACCTGATCGCCGAAATTTCCAGATCCGCGATCGAACGCCATGAAAACGCGCATTTGACGAAAAACCTCGACACTTAACCGAAACTTCGGTTTTGCGCTTCATTCTGCACCCGGCAGCAGATTGACGGAGGCGCGAGATGACGGTTCATGCACCGCTGGAAGACACGGGTCAGCTTGGCCTGCTGGAGTCCTACCTGGAAACCCTGGGCTTGATCGAACGTCTGCACAGGCTGCTGCTTGATGTGATCAAGGACGAGTTCGAGCGCCTGGGCCAACTGGACGTCAATGCGGTCCAGGCGCTGTTGCTCTTCAATATCGGCGCGAATGAGGTAACCGCCGGAGAATTGAAGTCGCGCGGTTACTATCAAGGCTCGAATGTCAGCTACAATCTGAAGAAACTGGTCGAGGCGGGGTATATGCATCACGAGCGTTGTGATGCCGACCGGCGTTCGGTGCGGGTAAGGTTGACCGAACAGGGACGCGAGGTCAGTCAGGCGGTCAATGAGCTTTTCGCCCGTCACGCGCAGGTGCTCGAAGCGCGGGGCGTGCTCGGTTTCGACAAGTCTCGGGAATTCAACGTGCATTTGAAACGGATGGAACGGTTCTGGGCGGATCAGATCCGCTATATCTATTGATGGCCTGACGGTGGGGGGGGATTTGCACCCGCCGCATCTGCGCCCTACTTTCTGTTGTGTTTTTTGCTGCGCAGCCTAATCTTGCTGCAATGCCAAAATGACCGTCCGGGGGAGGATGCCGATGGCTGGCGATGCCACACCGCTCTTGATCAAGCGTTATGCAAGCCGCAGGCTCTATAATACAGAGACCAGCGACTATGTGACCCTCGAGGATGTTGCCGCCTTTATCCGCGAGGGGCGCGAGGTTCAGATCGTCGATCTGAAATCGGGGGATGACCTGACGCGGCAGTATCTGTTGCAGATCATTGCCGAACACGAGAGCCGGGGCGAAAGCGTATTGCCGATCGATGTCCTGACCGATCTTGTGCGCAGCTACACGACCAATGCGAAAAGCGTGGTGCCCCAGTTTCTGGCCGCGTCGTTCGAAATGCTGCGCGAAGGCCAGTCGAAGATGCTTGAAAACCTTTCGACCTTTCCCAACCCTATGGCGTCAATGCCGGGTTTTGAAGCCTTGCAACGCCAGCAACAGGCGTTCCTGAAATCCATCATGGGTGGCTTCGCGCCGGGCGGCAGGGACGAGGATGCCCAAGACGAAGACGAAAAACCCAAGGCCAAAGCACGGGACGGCGACGACCTGGCGGCGATCAGAAAGCAATTGGCCGATCTGCAATCAAAGCTCTCCAAGCTCTGAGGAGGGCGCCCGTGGCCTTCGGCGCGATGCCTCCGGCGGGCGTATCGGTGGTGTCAGGAAGATCGGTCAGGCCGAAACAGTATCCCTCAGGGCGCCCAGAATGGCGTCGGCGATGTAATCGAGTTCGGGCAGCGTAAGCCTTGCCGGCAATCGCAGATCGCAGGCGCGCATCAGCATGGCGCGGGTTTTGGGCAGATCCGGCAGATCGCCCAGAAAGCGCCAGTTCCAGTAGGCGCGGGCATTGTCGGTGGAAAGGCCGAAGACCTGAACCGGTACGCCACGTGCGCTGGCGGCATTCTGAAAGGCGCGGACATCCTCGTCACGTGCGACTCCCAGCAGGTTGAATTGCAGGGAATCGGGGGCGCGGCTTTCGCCGGGCAAGGCCGATGGCACCATGATGGCGGGCGACGACTGCAACCGCTCTGCGACATAGTCGTGATTGCGGCGTCCGGCCGAAACCCGCGCCTCGATCTGCGGCAGCTGTGGGCGGACGACCGCGGCGGACAGGTTCTGCATGCGCATATTGTAAAGTGGCAACCGGTTCTGCCAGTGATGATAGCTGTTTTGAAGACCGGGGTGCTTTTTCCAGTTGTGTTCGTAGGCGCCGGACATGATCACGGCCCGGGCCGCGAGTTCCGGATCGTCGGTAACGAACATCCCGCCTTCGCCGGCATTCACCAGTTTGTAGGACTGAAAGGAAAAGCACCCGATCCGCCCGATCGTGCCGATGTTTCGTCCCTTCCAAACCGTGCCGAGCGAATGGGCGGCGTCCTCGATGACGGGAAGGCCGCGTGCGTCGCATTCGGCCATGATCCTGTCCATGTCCGATGTGTGGCCCCGCATATGGCTGATCAGAACGGCATCGGCGCCGTCAAGTTTCGCGCGGAAATCCTCAAGGTCGATCCGGAAATCGGCGCCGACCTCGACCAGGACCGGTGTGCAATCGGCATGCACGACCGCCGAGGGCACCGCCGCGAAGGTGAAGGCCGGAATTAGGACCTTTGCCCCGCGCGGCAGGTCAAGCGCTTTCAGCGCCAGAAAAAGCGCCGCCGAACAGGAGGAAACCGCAAGCGCATAGCGCGTGCCCAGCAGGGCCGCGAATTCGGCTTCCAGCAATGCTACCGGAGCGCCCTCTGGCGCCGTGTAGCGAAACAGATCGCCGCTGGACAGTAACCGTTCGACTTCCGCCATCGCGGCGGCGGGGATGGGTTCGCCCTTATGTGGATCCGGTGCCTTGGGGGTGTTTCGGTCAAGCGTTTCTACTGCCATAGCTTGCCTTTTTTGAAACTTGATATTTCAAAAAACCATACATTGCGCTGACCGTGAATGCCATAGCCCAGCGGCTGGCCGATGACGAAAGTTTCGTGACAAGATGATGCACCCCGGCGGATGCGATCGATCGCCGGGGTGGGATCGCACCGCCGAGGTCAGACGTTCAGCAAGAGATGTTCGCGTTCCCAAGGGCTGATCACTTGCAGGAACTCTTTGTATTCGTTGCGTTTTACGGCCTCGTAGATATCGCAGAACTCGGGCGTCAATGCCTCGCGGATCGGTTGGCACTCGGAAAACAGATCAAGCGCGTCGCCGAGCGTCGTCGGCAATTCGTCGGAATCGATATAGGCGTTGCCAACCTTCTCCGGGCGCGGCATGCGTTTTTCCATCAGGCCGAGATAACCACAGACCATGGTTGCCACCATTCCAAGGTAGGGGTTGCAATCCATCCCCGGCAGGCGGTTTTCCAGCCGCCTTGCGCCCGGGTCGGAAATCGGAACGCGCAGGCCGGTGGTGCGGTTGTCGCGGCCCCATTCAAGGTTGATGGGCGCGGCAAAGTCGGGCACGTAGCGGCGATAGGAATTCACGTAAGGCGCCATCAGGGCAACCGCGGCCGGCAGATAGTTCTGCATGCCGGCGATGAAATGCAGGAATTCCGGCGTCTCGTTGCCATCGGCGTCGGTAAAGATGTTGCGTCCGGTCTTCATCTCGACCACCGACTGGTGGATATGCATGGCCGAGCCGGGCTCGCCCTCGATCGGCTTGGCCATGAAGGTCGCAAAACTGTCATGGCGCAGCGCTGCCTCGCGGATCAGGCGCTTGAAATAGAAAACCTCGTCGGCCAGCACGACCGGATCGCCATGGCTGAGGTTCAGTTCGACCTGACCCGCACCGCCTTCCTGCACGATGCCGTCGATCTCCAGCCCCTGGGCTTCGGCAAAATCATAGATATCGTCGATAACCTTGCCGTATTCGTCCACGGCCGACATGGAATAGGCCTGATTGGCCATCACGCGACGGCCCGATCGGCCCACGGGCGGGATGACCGGCATGTTCGGGTCGGTGTTGCGCGCGACGATGTAGAATTCCATTTCCGGCGCAACGATGGGCGACCAACCCTGATCCGCGTAAAGCTTGACGAGACGCTTGAGGACGTTGCGCGGCGCCATCGGGACCGGTTCACCCTTCTGGTCGAGCACATCGTGAATAACCTGAAGGGTTATGTCGGCGGTCCAGGGAACGGCGGTCGCGGTCGTGAAATCGGGCACCAGAACCATGTCCGGCTCGGTGAAATCGCTTTCATCGGGCATTGAGGCATAATCGCCGGTGATCGTTTGCGCGAAAATCGAATTCGGCAGGTGAAAGTACTTTTGCTTGCCGAATTTCGGTGCGGGCATCGCCTTGCCCTTGGCGACGCCAGCGAGATCCGAGACAAGGCATTCCACTTCGTCCAGGCGACGCCCTGCAATGTATTCCTGGGCGGCGTCAGGTAGTTTCTGGGTCCATTCGGACATGGGGCACTCTGTTGTCAGCTGCGGGTTTTGAGAAAGAAGCCTGCGATGCGGTCGGCGATCGCGGCGGATGAATTCGCGCCATTGAAGCGGGCGCGGGCGCTTTCGATGACTTCATCCGGCACAACGCCTTTGCCGCGGGTGGTCATCAGGCCATCGATGAAGTCGTCCCCGTATTCGGGATGCGCCTGCACCGTAAAGGCGCGGTCGTCGTAAAGAAGGGCTGCGAATTCGCAAAAAGCATTGGTCCCGACGGTTTCGGCGCCGGCGGGCTTTTCGACGACCTGATCCTGGTGCCAGGCATTGAGGTTTACAGCCTCGCCTTCGAAATCATAATCCTGCGGGCCGATGGCCCAGCCCCCCTTGAATTTCTCGACCTTGCCGCCAAGCGCCTGCGCGATGATCTGATGGCCAAAACAGACGCCGACCAGCGGCACTTTTTCGGCATAGGATCTGCGGATGAAATCTTCCAGCGGCTTGATGAAGGGATGGTCTTCATAGGCGCCGTGGCGCGATCCGGTGACCAGCCAGCCGTCGCATTCATCGACGTCCGCGGGGAAATTCATGCCCTCGACATGATAGGTCGTGAACTCGAGGCCGTGGTCGGCGAGAAGCCGGACAAACATGTCGGGATAATCGCCGAATTCGCCTTTGAGCATTTCGGGCGCCTGCCCGGTCTGGAGGATGCCGATCTTCATGTCATTTCTCACGATATGCGCGTTTGCAAAAGGTTGCGCCGCGCCGCCTTCATTGGCAAGGGGCGCGGCGACAATCTCAGACCGTATCGAGGTAGATTTCAGTCTTTTCTTCGGGCGTCAGATCTTCCATGTAGCGCAGTTCCTGGCGCTTGGTCATGACGAAGTTGCGGATCAGTTCCTTGGGGAAGATCTTGGCGATGAACTCGCTCGTCTCGAAAGTGTCGATCGCCTCCTGCCATGTATCGCAGAGCTGGGGCAATTCTAGCGAATAGGCGTTGCCGGTGATCGGCGCCGGGGGCGTCATCTTTTCCTCGATCCCGATGAGGGCCGCCCCGAGAATGCCGGCCAGCATCAGATAGGGGTTCACGTCACCGCCCGCGACGCGATGTTCGATCCGGCGCGCCTTGTGGCTGCCCGAAGGGATGCGCAGCGCAGAGGTGCGGTTTTCGTAGGCCCAGCAGATCGCGGTCGGCGCGTGGGCTTCCGGGATCAGGCGTTCGTAGCTGTTGGAATGCGGGGCAAACAGCAGCGTGCTGTCGCGCATTGCGGCCAGACAGCCCGCCACCGCGTTCTTCAACAGTTCGGACCCTTCCGGCCCGCCATTGTCGAAGACGTTCACACCATCCTTGTCGATGACCGAGAAATGCGTGTGCAACCCGTTGCCGGAATATTCAGGATAGGGTTTGGCCATGAAGCTGGCCGCAAAACCGTGGTGACGGGCCATGCCCTTCAACAGCATCTTGAAAAGCCACGCATCGTCGGCTGCACGCAGCGCGTCATCGGTGTGCATCAGGTTGATCTCGAACTGGCCAAGCCCGGATTCCGAAATCGCGGTATCGGCGGGAATGTCCATCGCTTCACAGGCATCGTAGAGATCGGTGAAGAAGGTGTCGAAGGCATCCAGCGCCCGGATCGACATGATCTCGGCCGCCTTGCGCCGTTTGCCTGAACGGGGCGATGTCGGCACCTGAAGCGTCTTGCCGCTGTCGTCGATCAGAAAAAACTCAAGCTCGACCGCGCAAACCGGTGTCAGGCCCAGTTCCTTGTACCGTTTGACGATACGCGACAAAGCGTGGCGCGGATCGCCTTCATAGGGCGTTCCGTTTTCGCGGAACATCCAGATCGGAAGGATCGCCGAGGCGCTTTCGAGCCAGGGCATCGGCATGAAGC
>JAGRDO010000074.1:6199-13695 GCA_020447005.1 Paracoccaceae bacterium | reverse complement strand
CGCCCCAGATGTCGAGATTGAGGACCGACATCGGATAGCGGGTGCCGTTTTCAACGACGGTATCGGCGAAGCGCACCGGCACGCGCTTGCCGCGCGGCTGGCCATTCAGATCGGCAGCGGCCACACGGATCGTGCGGACTTCGGGGTTTTTTCTAAGCCAGTTCTTCATCTTTGCACCTGGATGGCCAGAGTGCAGGTTCCGAAACCGCCTGAAGCAAAGACAATCGCGCCCGCCCGGCAGCGTCGGCCCATGCCCTTGGGCCTTAGCTGTTTATGATCAAAAGCAACGCTCTCCGGTCAACACGCACGCGACATGAACACTGTCGCAGGGAAATTGCCGAAAAAAATTTTGATCAAATGTGTAATACTACCGGAGAAGCGGCATACGCAAGCGAATTTTGCTGCCCGAAGCGGCGGGCAGGTGGCGGTTCAGCCGGCGGTTCACCAGACCGAACAGGCCCGTTACCGTCAGTGTCAGAAGGATGAAATACCCCGCCAGGATCGGGTAAGGGATGAAAGGGTTGAAGGTCTTGTCGGCGAAGTAATTCGCGTAATAAAGCGCGTCGCCCATCTGCTTGGTGGTCGGAAAGCCCGAGAAGAACACAAGCGTCGTCGCGTGAAAAAGAAAGATCGCCTCATTCGTATAGGCCGGCCAGCCCAGCCGAAGCATCGTGGGCCAGATCACCCGGCGGAACCGGCTGAACCCCGACATGCCATAGGCGTCCGCCGCCTCGACATCGCCTTTGGGAATGGATTGCAGCGCACCGTAGAAAATCTCGGCCGAATAGGCGGCGGTGTTCAGGATCAGCACGATCAGCGCGCCAACGGCCGCGGCGGTCAGCGGCGCCAGGGCAGGGTGCGATGTCTTGAGGCCGAGAAACAGGAAATAGCCGAAAAAGAACTGGATGAAGAGCGGCGAGCCTCGGAAGACAAAGACAAACCATTCGCAGGTCTTGCGGATCAAACGGTTGCGCGAACCCTTGCCCACGGCGACGGCGGTGGCGATCGCAAAGCCCGCCACAAGGGCGAGAACACCGAAGTAGATGTTCCAGATCAACCCCGAGCCGATCAGAGTGAATTGCTGGCAAAGGGTAAAATCTGACCGGGGCAGAAGTTTTTCACCGATCCCAAGGCTCCGCAGGCCGTAATCCGAAATGGTTTGCCAGCAGCTCATACAGCGGCCTTTCTTTGCGCTTCGCCGGCGGTCGTTGCCTGACCCTTGGTCAGTCGCAGCATGATCCGGCCAAGGATGATTTCCGAAACCCGCGTAAACATCAGGTAGAAGACCAGAAGCGCCGCGAAATACCACATGCGCCAGTCGCCATGCGGAAAGTCGGTGAATTGCCTCGTCTTTGATCCGCCAAGCTCGCGCGCCCAATAGACGATATCCTCGACCCCGAGAAGGAACAGCAGGGGGGTCGCCTTGATCAGCACCATCCAGAGGTTCGACAGCCCCGGCAGCGCGTAGACCCACATCTGCGGGACGAGAATGCGCCAGAAGCTTTGCCGGTGGCTCATGCCATAGGCCTCGGCGGTCTCGATCTGCGCCTTGGGAACCGCCTGCATCGCGCCGTAAAGCACGTTGGCCGCGAAGGCCCCGAAGACGATCGCGAAAGTCAGCACCGCAAGGAAGAACCCATAGGTTTCATGGACCCATTGCGGAGATGTGCTGAGGGGAAGCTTGGCCGCCGCGCAGACGACAAAATCGTTGCCCTGACGGATGGGCTGATCCCAGTCGGGGCATTTGATCTTGTGGCGCACGTATTCAAAGGCCTGATCCAGCGCGATGACGAAGAAAAGGAAAAATGCGATATCGGGCACGCCGCGAACGATCGCGATGTAACCGCGGCCAAGCCAGGAAAGCGGCGCAAAGCGGCTGCGCGCGGCGGTCGCGCCGCCAAAGCCGAAGATCAGCGCCGCTGGCGCGGTGATCACAAGCAGCAACAGCACCGTTCCGATTGCCCAGTACATCGACTGGTGCTTGCCGGTTGTCAGGTAGCAGTAAAGCCAGGACAGGCCGTCGAGCGTTCCCGGATCGGTACAGTGATCGAACATGTGTCACGGCGGGCGGGGCCGGCAGGCCCCGCCCTGTCCCTTAATAGGTCAGAGCTTCGTCACCGAACCACTTCTTGAGCAATTCGTTCAGCGTGCCGTCGTCCTTCATGGACTGGATCGCCGCATCGAACTTGCCCTTCAGTTCGGTATCGGATTCGCGCACGCCCATGCCGACGCCGCCGCCGATCGAAACGTCGTCACCCGCGAAGACAAGCTCTCCGCCGGATTCGTCCACGATCGGCTTCAGGAAGTCCTTGTCGGCAAGTACGGCCTCGGCCTCGCCATTGCGGACGGCGGCAATGGTTTCGTCCGGGGTCGGGAATTCAAGCAGCGTCGCGCCGGTTTCGGCAACATGCGCGGCCTGAACGGTGCCGGTTTGGGCTGCGATGACGCCCGACAGGTCGGCATCCGCCGACAGCGCAACATAGGCGGACGGGGATGCCGGGACATAGTCCTGCGTGAAATCGATGACCTCGTCGCGCTCGGGCGTGATCGTCATGCCCGCGATGATCGTGTCGTAGTTGCCGGAAACGAGGTTGGGGATGATCGAATCCCAGTCGTTCGTGACCCATTCGCAGGTCAGTTCGGCGCGCTTGCAAAGCTCATCGCCCAATTCACGCTCGAACCCGTCGACCTGACCGGCATCATTGATGAAATTGTACGGAGGATAGGCGCCCTCGGTGCCCATGCGGATGGTCTGCGCCGAAGCCAGACCCGCCGTCAGTGCAAGGGCGGCGACGGATAGAGCGAGTTTTTTCATTAGGTTACTCCCTGTTGGTCTATCGTTGTTGGTTATGCCGGAACAGTCGCGCTAAGGAACTGCTTCAGCCGTTCGGTCTTGGGATCTGAAAAGATCATCTCGGGTTTGCCCTCTTCCTCGATCTTGCCGAGATGGAGAAAGATCACATGATCCGAGACATCCGCCGCAAGGCGCATGTCATGTGTGACGATAATCATGGTCCGGCCTTCCTCGGCCAGCGCCTTGATCACCTTGACGACTTCCTGTTCCAGTTCGGGGTCCAGCGCAGAAGTCGGCTCGTCGAAAAGAAGCGCGGTCGGTTCCATGCAAAGCGCGCGCGCAATCGCGGCGCGCTGCTGCTGGCCACCGGAAAGCTGGGCGGGATAGACATCGCACTTGTCGCCGATGCCCACCTTGTCGAGATACATGCGGGCCGCCTTGTCCACTTCGGTGCGGTCTCGTTTCAACACCGTCAGCGGCGCTTCCATGACGTTTTGCAGGATCGTCATGTGCGACCATAGATTGAACTGCTGAAACACCATGGAAAGGTTCGTGCGGATGCGGATCATCTGCGCGCGGTCTGCCGGGTGGCGGGCCAGGCCTTCGCCCTGCCAATGCACCTTCTCGCCCTTGAAGATCACCTCGCCCTGCTGGCTGTCTTCAAGCAGGTTGCAGCACCTCAAGAGCGTGGATTTACCCGACCCCGACGATCCGATCAGCGAAATCACCTCGCCGCGATGCGCCGTAAGCGATACGCCTTTCAGCACCTCAAGCGAGCCATAAGCCTTGTGCAGGTCCCGAATCTCGATGACCGGTGCAATATGTTCGGACATTATTTTCTCCCCGGCGCAAAGTAGGGCGAATATTTTGTCGGTTTACAATGCGCTTTTTTACCGGTCCGGCCGGAATTTGACCGGCGATCTGCCGGTCAGGCCGTCGAATTTGGCGTCGGCGGCGTCGGGACGGGGACCGCGGCATAGGCGTCATGCGGGATCGTGGCCATCCCGACAAGGCCGAGCGCGTCCCGGTCGGCGGCGCCAAGGCGGGCCAGCGCAGAGCGGACGGCGCGGGCAATCGGCACGGGGTCGTTCTGCCGGGCCGTCACGAGCGGCAGGCCCGGCGTCGGTTCTGTGAAAGCCACCGTCCGGAGCCTTTCGGCGACCCCGGGCAAATGGGTCACGATCAGGCGCCATGTCACCGCGTCGATGGCGGCGATGTCGGCGCGGCCATCGGCCACGGCGCGGGCGCTTTCGCGGTGGGCGCCGGTTTCCAGGATGGTGTCAAACCGGCGGGGCGCCACGTGATTTTGCGGCGCGGCCCAGCCCGACTGGCTGTCCTGGCCGTTGAAGGCAAGCGTTCCGCCGACAAGCGCGTCGAGCGTCCTTGGATCGTCGGCGCGGGCGATCAGATGCGAATAATAATATCCCGGCGCCGTATCCGGCAGTCCGTAATCCAGCGTTCCGACAAGCCTGACATGGGGGTAGAGCCGGGTCCGGTAGGGCATGCCACAGGTCTGCCCGAGGATCAGGCCGGGATCCCGCCAGTGCCGCCACACATCGCCGCCGCGCGTCAGCGCCTCGGGCCCATTGAGGCCTTCATCGGCCAGTGCGGCGCGGATATGCCCCCAGAGGCGGTCATGCTCCGGGCCAAGTTCCGGCCAGTCGTACATCGTCAGACTGGCGATCATTTCTTTTTCTTTTCAACTGCTTGACGCGCCATCGCCCGATCCATGTCACTGACCCCCAGAAGATCGGCCGCCTGCCGGATCATCGCGTCCTCGCGCGGGTCGCGGTCGTCGTCGGCAAGGGCGACAGACCAGAGCGCCTCCATCAGGCTCATGCGGTCCTCATGCGGGACGGCATCCTTCAGCGCGCGGGTGAAGCGCACCGTGTCGGGGGCCTCGGCTTCGAGCAGTTCGGCCTTGGCGCGCAGGCCCGCGGCCTCGAAGGGCGACAGCCCGTAGCGCAGCGCAAGGATACGGTCGATGCGGCTCATCTCGACCTCGGAATAGACTTCATCGGCGCGGGCAAGGCGGACCAGAAGTGCCGCAAGCGCCAGTTGCGCGTCCGGGGCGGGAAGCCGGTCGGGCTGCGGCGCGAGAAGCTGGTCAAGAAAGCGTCCGAACATGAAAGGGATATAGGCGGTTCGGGGCGGGTGTGCAAAGCCCGTATGATCCGCGTCGTAACGGCGTAGCAGGCGCGTAGTTTTTCTGTAGCTACAGACGGCGGGGCAGGCGGGGGGCTTTTGCTTCCGGGGCGGGCGGGCCCTTGAAAGATCCGGCAGGGGTCCAGGGGACCTTTGCCGGACCGCTTCGCAGGCGGCGGAGCAGGCTGAAACGGGTTCTCCGGCGTCCCGGAACCCGGGTCGTCCTGCCCGGCCCCGACGCGCCGGGGTTACTGGCGTTGCGCCGAGGCGCCAAGGATCAACGCAAGAATATGCATGATCGTCGGCACGAGCGGGACCCAGTTCAGCACCGGCACCAGATCGAAGATCAGGGCGATGATCGGCAGGATCACCAGCCAGGTCTTTGCCACCAGAACGCCCCGCATATAGGCAAGCACGCAGAGCGCGATGAGGCAGATCAGATGCACCCAGAAGAGCGGGTAGAACCCTTGCCCGGCGGCAACGCCCGCACCGCTGAGTGCGGCCGAATTGCTGCCAAGATAGGGCAGCAGGTAGGTTGGAACCATGAAAAGCACGTAAAGAAGGACATAAGTCGGTCCGTTCGCCAAAAGGCGGCTGAGTTGTTGCATCAAATTCCCCTTCCCAAAAATTGGGGGCCAAAGCCCCGCGACAACGCTACGAAGCAAGGGTTTTTCCTGTCAACGTCAAATGGCCCGCCGCGCGGCGCCCTTTGCCCCGCCCGAACGAGAGGACGGGACCGGGGCGGCGGGCGCGGACGCCCGGTTCCGGCGCGTCCGGAGATCTTGTGCCGAAGGGCAGGGGATTTGCCGCAGGTCAGATCGGGTGGGGCGAAGACCGGGTGCCCAACGAACGCGTAGGGCGGGCTTCAGCCCGCCGCCCCGGGGCGGTGCTTGTCGGGCGGTAAGCCGGGCTGAAGCCCGGCCTACGGTTTGCCGGTGTTGACCGCAATCGGAAGAACGCGGCGAAAGCGGGGATTGGGCCTTGCCTTTAGCGGTTACGGGGGCAAGCGGGGTGATCCCTGCCTTGCGACCCACTTTCAAAGAGCGTGAACGGTTGCGCCGCAGATCAGTAGTCCCGCGGATCAAACCCGTTCAGTAGCCACCCCAATACCGTGCAGGCAATCGGATTTGGCGCCCTCTCACCGGATTCCCACCGGCGAACAGCCCGATCGCCGTTTTCCCCCATCCCGAAGACCTGCGCGAGTTCCCCTTGGGAAAGACCAGGTTTGCGCCGCGCCGCCCTGAATTCCTCAGCCGTCATTCCCGATCCTTTCCGACCCAGCGCTGGCCATGAGCGGGCCGTGCCGGCGAGACCGGTGAATTAAATGGGACGCGGGCGCCCAAGCCTGCTTCGCGCCCGGCGAGCGTCCCTCACACCAGCCGTTCCACCTCTTTGGCGGCCCGCACGAAATCGGCAAAGAGGGGATGGGGCGCGAAGGGTTTGGATTTCAGTTCGGGGTGGTATTGCACGCCGATGAACCACGGATGGTCCTTCCACTCGACAATCTCGGGCAGGCGGCCGTCCGGCGACATGCCGGAAAACACCAGACCGCAGCTTTCCAGCCGGTCGCGGTATTTCGTGTCCACCTCATAGCGGTGGCGGTGGCGTTCCTCGATCTCGGTCCCGCCATAGACCTCGGCCACTTTCGAGCCGGCCTTCAGCTGCGCGGTATAGGCGCCCAGACGCATGGTGCCGCCCTTGTCGTCGTCGGCCTTGCGGGAAACCGTGTGGTTGCCCTGCACCCATTCCTTGAGGTGATAGACCACCGGCTCGAACCGTTTGGCGCCCTTTTCGTGATCGAACTCCTCGGACCCGGCCTTGCTCAGCCCGGCGACATTGCGCGCGGCCTCGATCACCGCCATCTGCATGCCAAGGCAGATGCCGAGATAGGGGATGTTCTTTTCGCGCGCGAATTGCGCGGCCTTGATCTTGCCTTCGGTGCCCCTTTCGCCGAAGCCGCCGGGGACGAGGATCGCGTGGAAGCGTTCGAGGTAAGGGGCGGGGTCCTCGCGCTCGAATATTTCGGCGTCGATCCATTCGGATTTGACGCGCACCCGGTTGGCCATGCCGCCATGGGTCAGCGCCTCGGCGATGGATTTGTAGGCATCCTCAAGCTGGGTGTATTTGCCGACGATGGCCACGCGCACCTCGCCCTCGGCGTGGGTCAGCCGGTCCATCACGTCTTCCCAGCGTTCCATGTTGGGCCGTGGCGCGGGCGCGATGCCGAAAGCGTCGAGCACCGCCTGATCGAGCCCCTCGCGGTGATAGGCCAGCGGCGCCTCGTAGATCGTGGAAAGATCATAGGCGGGGATCACGGCGTCAGGGCGGACATTGCAGAAAAGCGCGATCTTGGCGCGTTCCTTTTCGGGGATCGGGTGTTCGGAGCGGCAGACCAGCACATCGGGGGCAAGGCCGATGGATTGCAGTTCCTTGACCGAATGCTGGGTGGGCTTTGTCTTCAGCTCTCCCGACGCCGCCAGATAGGGCAGCAGCGTCAGATGCATCAGGATCGACTGGCCGCGCGGGCGTTCATGGATGAACTGGCGGATCGCCTCGA
>JAGRDO010000074.1:0-6172 GCA_020447005.1 Paracoccaceae bacterium | reverse complement strand
CGCCGACGGTGCCGCCGATCTCGCAAAGCATGAAATCGACCTCATCCTCGCCGATGCGAAGGAAGTCCTTGATTTCATTGGTAACGTGGGGGATGACCTGGATGGTCTTGCCAAGGTAGTCGCCGCGCCGTTCCTTTTCCAGCACGTTGGAATAGATGCGGCCGGAGGAGATGCTGTCGGTCTTCCTTGCGTGAACCCCGGTGAAACGTTCGTAATGGCCAAGGTCAAGGTCGGTCTCGGCCCCGTCATCGGTCACGAAGACCTCGCCATGTTCGAAGGGCGACATGGTGCCGGGATCGACGTTGAGATAGGGGTCGAGCTTGCGGAGCCGGACCGAATAGCCGCGCGCCTGCAGAAGCGCGCCGAGGGCGGCCGAGGCGAGGCCCTTGCCAAGCGAGGACACGACACCGCCGGTGATGAAAACATATCGCGCCATGTGGTGGTTGCCCCCGTGACAGTCCTGAATTTCAATGAAATCGCAGCCCCCTTGGGGCGCTGCATCACGGGATTCGAGCAGTAACAGATTCGCGCGCCGCCCGCAACCAGACCGCAAAACCTTGTGGATGACCCCTTTGGCGGGTCAAATCGTGGTGGGTGGCCCTATTCGGCGGGCTGCGGAACCGTCGGATCGGCCGGGGCCGGGGCCGCCGGTTGCGATGGCGCGGCCAGATCGCCGCCCGGGGCCGCGGGTTCGGTGCCGCCCGTGCTGTCCGGCGCCAGCGTTCCGCTTTCGGCGGCATCGAGGACCGAGGTGCTGGCCGCGCGCTGGGTGGCCAGCACGGTCAGCGTGATCGAAGTGGCGATGAAGGCCCCGGCAAGGATCCAGGTCAGCTTGGTCAGCGCATTGCCGGCCCCGCGCGCCGAAAACGCGCCGCCCCCCGACAAGAGGCCGCCACCTTCGCTGCGCTGCAAGAGGACAACCCCGATCAGAAGCAGCGCGAGGATCAGATGAACCGAGAGAATGACGTTTTCCATGAACCGCCGGGCCTTCGTATTTCCATTGACGCGCCTATCTAGGCGCAAGCCGCCCGTCCCGCAACCCCGAAAGGCGGGGCTTGCCGCGCGGGGCTTTGCGCACTAACCACTCGGCCCATGGTGCTGACCCTTCCTTCCGTGCGCGGTGCGCTGACGCCTGACCGGTCCCTGGCCGATCTGACATGGCTGCGCGTGGGCGGGCCGGCGGACTGGCTCTTTCAGCCGGCCGACCGCGAGGATCTGGCGGCGTTTCTGGCCGCTTTGCCGTCCGATGTGCCGGTCTTCGCCATGGGGGTCGGGTCGAACCTGATCGTGCGCGATGGCGGCATCCGGGGCGTGGTGATCCGGCTGGGGCGCGGGTTCAACGCGATCACGGTCGAGGGGGGGCGCGTGACGGCGGGGGCGGCGGCGCTTGATGCCCATGTCGCGCGGCGCGCGGCCGAGGCGGGGGTCGACCTGACCTTCCTGCGCACCATTCCCGGCGCCATCGGCGGCGCGGTCCGGATGAATGCGGGCTGCTATGGCAGCTATGTCGCCGATCACCTGCAAGGGGCGACGGCGATCCTGCGCGATGGCAGCCTGCGGGTGTTCACGCCCGGGGAGATGGGCTTTGGCTATCGCTCCTCGGCCCTGCCCGAAGGCGCGGTGATCGTCGAGGCGGTGTTCGCGGGGCGGCCGGGCGATCCGGCGGACCTGGCCGTGCGGATGGAGGAGCAGATCGCAAGGCGCGACGCGACCCAGCCGGTCAAGGACCGTTCGGCCGGGTCGACCTTTCGCAACCCGGCGGGCTTTTCCTCGACCGGGCGGGCGGATGACAGCCATGATCTGAAGGCGTGGAAGCTGATCGACGATGCGGGCCTGCGCGGCGCGCGCCGGGGCGGCGCGCAGATGAGCGAAAAGCACCCGAACTTTCTGATCAACGCGGGCGGGGCAACCGCCGCGGAGCTTGAAGAACTGGGCGAAGAGGTCAGAAAAAGGGTTTTCGAATCCAGCGGTTTGACGCTAGAGTGGGAAATCATGCGCGTGGGCGAAAAATGACCCGAGGCAGTCGCGCAGCAACCTGAAGACAAGGGTCCGCAAACAAGGGCCCGGTAGAGGCGAAAGTGGCAGGCAAGTCGGGCAGACAAGCCTCCAGAGTGGCGGTACTGATGGGCGGCCTTTCCGCAGAGCGGGAGGTATCGCTGTCGAGCGGGCGCGAATGCGCCGCCGCGCTGCGGGAGGCAGGATATCAGGTGATCGAGGTCGATGCCGGCCGCGACCTTGCCGCGCGTCTTGCCGAAATTCGCCCCGATGTCTGTTTCAATGCGCTGCATGGCCGCTGGGGCGAGGATGGCGTGGTGCAGGGCATGCTGGAATGGCTGGCCATTCCCTATACCCATTCGGGGGTGCTGGCCTCGGCGCTGGCGATGGACAAGACGCGGGCCAAGGATGCCTTTCGCGCGGCGGGCCTGCCGGTGGCGCGGAGCGTGGCCGCGCATCGCGACGAGGCGATGGCCCGGCACCTGATGCCGCCGCCCTATGTCGCCAAGCCCAATCACGAAGGATCGTCGGTCGGCGTCTATATCGTGGATCGAAACGCCAATACCCCGCCGAAATTCGGCGACGACATGCCCGAGGCGGTGATCGTCGAGGAATATGTGCCGGGGCGCGAGCTGACGGTTTCGGTGCTGGGCGATCGGGCGCTGGGTGTCACGGAAATCCACACCGACGGCTGGTACGACTATCACGCGAAATATGCGCCGGGCGGATCGCGCCACACCTGTCCCGCCGACATCCCGGACGAGATCGCGGCCGCGGCCTGCGATTTTGCGCTGCGCGCCCATGTGGCGCTGGGCTGCCGGGGGCTGTCGCGGTCGGATTTCCGCTGGGACGAGGCGCGCGGTCGGGACGGTCTTTTCATCCTTGAAACCAATACCCAGCCGGGGATGACGCCCACGTCGCTGTCGCCCGAACATGCGGCGGCGCAGGGCATGTCGTTCCCCGCGCTTTGCGCCTGGATCGTGGAGGATGCCTCATGCAATCGCTGAGAGCCGATCGCCGCGACCGCAGCGAGCGGCCGGGGCCGCGCGATCCGGCGCCTTCGCGGCTGGCCTACCGGGCCGAGCGGCTGTGGCTGACGCCGGGGTTCCGGCGCATGGTGCGGCTTGGGCTGCCCTCCTTCCTGATCCTTGCCGCCACGGTCGGTTATCTTGGCGATTCCGGCCGGCGCGATGCCTTGCAGGCCAAGCTGGTCGATCTGCGTCTCAGCGTCGAAAACCGGCCCGAATTCATGATCGAGCTGATGGCGGTTGACGGGGCGTCCGAACCCGTGGCGCGGGCGGTCCGGTCGATGCTGCCGGTGACGCTGCCGGCGTCGTCCTTCCGGATCGACCTTCCCGCCATGCGCGCGGCGATCGAGCAGATCGACGCCGTCGCCTCGGCCGAACTTTTCGTGCGCAAGGGCGGCATCCTTCAGGTCACGATCACCGAACGGGTGCCCGCGATCCTGTGGCGCAACGGTGCGGCGCTGGAAATGCTGGATGCGACCGGAAACCGGGTTGCCACGCTTCTGGACCGGTCGGCCCGCCCCGACCTGCCGGTCATTGCCGGCGAGGGCGCGGACGAACACGTGCCCGAGGCGCTGACGCTGATCCGCACGGCGCGCCCGATCCTCGGCCGGTTGCGCGGGCTGGTCTGGATGGGCGAGCGGCGCTGGGATCTGGTTCTGGACCGGGATCAGCGGATCATGCTGCCCGAGATCGATCCGGTGCCGGCCTTGCAGCGGGTCATCGCGCTGGATCAGGCCGAGGATCTTCTGGGCCGCGATCTGGTGGCTGTGGACATGCGAAACGAGGCGCGCCCGACGCTGCGGCTGAAACCGGCCGGCGACGGGCAGGATGAAATTCAGGCGAAGGTGGACGGGCAATGACCGATTTCTATCAATCCCAACGGGCGATGCGGAACATGCGCCAGGCCGCGCTGCAACGCGGAGTGATCGCGGTTCTGGACGTCGGCACATCCAAGATCGCCTGTCTGGTCCTGCGTTTTGATTCGCCCGACGACCCGCGCGAGGACGGTCTGGGATCGCTGGCCGGGCAGTCCCGGTTCCGGGTGATCGGGGCGGCGACGACACGGTCGCGCGGGGTGAAGTTCGGCGAAATCCACTCGATGGGCGAGACCGAGCGCGCGATCCGCACCGCCGTGCAGGCCGCGCAGAAGATGGCGCAGACGCGGGTCGATCACGTCATCGCCTGTTTCGCGGGGGCGCAGCCGCGCAGCTACGGGCTGGCCGGGTTGGTCGATCTGGCCGACGGGCAGGTTTCGGAATCCGATGTGGCCCGCGCGCTGGCGGCCTGCGACATTCCCGATTTCGGCGCGGGGCGCGAGGTGCTGCACGCCCATCCGGTGAATTTCGCCATCGACCACCGCTCGGGCTTTGGCGATCCGCGCGGCCATGTCGGCAATCAGCTGTCGGTGGACATGCATCTGCTGACCATCGACACGCCCGCCGTGCAGAACCTGCTTTACTGCATCCGCCGCTGCGATCTGGAGATCGCGGGGATCGCGTCGTCATCCTACCTTGCCGGGCTGGCCAGCCTTGTCGAGGACGAACAGGAACTGGGCGCGGCCTGCATCGACATGGGCGGCGGGGCCACGGGCCTGTCGATCTTCATCAAGAAACACATGATCTTTGCCGAAAGCGTGCGGCTGGGCGGCGACCATGTGACATCCGACATCTCCAAGGGGCTTCAGGTGCCGATGGCCACGGCCGAGCGGATCAAGACCATTCATGGCGGCGTGCATGCGACAGGCATGGATGACCGCGAGATGATCGAGGTCGGCGGCGACAGCGGCGACTGGGACAAGGACCGCCGCCGGATCAGCCGGACCGAGCTGATCGGCATCATGCGCCCGCGCGTGGAAGAGATCCTGGAAGAGGTCCGCGCGATCCTTGATGCGGCGGGGTTCGATCAGCTTCGGTCCCAGCAGATCGTGCTGACGGGGGGCGCGAGCCAGATCCCCGGGCTGGACATGATGGCGGCGCGCATCCTGGGCCAGAACGTGCGGCTGGGGCGGCCCTTGCGGGTGCAGGGCCTGCCGCAGGCCGCGACAGGGGCGGCGTTTTCGGCCGCCGTCGGGCTTTGCCTTTTCGCCGCGCATCCGCAGGACGAATGCTGGGATTTCGCGATCCCGGCCGAGCGCTATCCGGCCCGGTCGCTGCGCCGCGCGGTCAAGTGGTTCAAGGACAACTGGTAGCGCCCCGGCCCCGAATCGGGCGCGTCCTTTGGGCGCGCAGGGCCGCCCGGCCGCGTGCCGCAATCTTTTGGGTGACCTTTCCCGCGCTTTTGACTAGACTGTGGATAACCACCCGCCGAGCGGTGGAATCGAGGGTCGAGCGGATCCTTGCGCAACCGATACGTGCATTTTCGCGGTCTTTGCCGCGAAGTGTCGCTATGTATGTGTCTGGCCTTGAACCACTATATATCGTGCAATAGGCGAAATCCCGCGAACTTCTGCGCGGAAGCTCTATATTTTGTGGAAATCGGGCGTTTTTCTCGTGACCTTGAACGCGACCTTCTTTAAGATCGCGCTAATGCATTGGTGGGGTTCGGGTCACTTTTCGGCACCGGGCTGTGGGACAGTGAAGTATAATAGGCGGACAAGATGGCATTGAATCTGACTATGGCGAATGACGAGGCGGACCTGAAGCCGAGGATCACGGTATTCGGGGTTGGCGGCGCCGGGGGCAACGCGGTCAACAACATGATCGAAAAGCGCCTTGAGGGCGTCGAGTTCGTCGTCGCGAATACCGATGCCCAGGCCTTGCAGCAAAGCCACGCGCCTTCCCGCATCCAGATGGGTGTGAAGGTGACCGAAGGCCTTGGCGCCGGTGCGCGCCCCTCGGTCGGCGCGGCGGCGGCCGAAGAGACGATCGAGGAGATCGTCGATCACCTTGCGGGTGCGCATATGTGCTTCATCACCGCCGGGATGGGCGGGGGCACCGGCACGGGCGCCGCGCCGATCATCGCGCAGGCCGCGCGCGAGCTTGGCGTTCTGACGGTCGGCGTCGTCACCAAGCCCTTCCAGTTCGAAGGCGCCAAGCGCATGCGTCAGGCCGATGAGGGCATCGAGGCGCTGCAGCGGATGGTCGACACGCTGATCATCATTCCGAACCAGAACCTGTTCCGCCTTGCCAATGAAAAGACCACCTTCACCG
>JAGRDO010000187.1:273-1556 GCA_020447005.1 Paracoccaceae bacterium | reverse complement strand
CGGTTGCGCTCGTCCTTCTCGGCGTGGACCGCCTTCTGGCGCAGGACCTCTTTCGCGCGGCGCGACAGGGACGCGAAGGCCGGCAGCCAGTCGCGATCCGGCCATTCGCGGAACGTGGCGACGTCGTAGCGCTGCGCCATCGAGTTGTTGATGCCGTGCAATACCAGGGCGCCGTCGACCTCGACGATTACCGACTGCGCTTTCGTGTAGACATTCCACGACCGGCCGGCGTGCTCGCCGCAAAAGCCATGGTCGTAATTCCATCCGCCGCGCTTCTCGCCGAGCTGGCGCGTAATCAGGTAGGCGTCCTCGCAGATCTGGAGCGCGCTCACCTTCTGCTGGATCCGCAGGCGCTCGGCCTCGAGTTCTTTCGTGCGGTAGTTCAGTTCAGTCGTCATGTTCGTGTCCGGTAGTGCGGCTGAGGGGCGGCGCCGGCGTTGATGTGCTGTTGATCGGGGGTCACTTCCAGTGCTTGAGGCATCCTTTCGTGCAGGTGCCGACGCGGCGGGCGCGGTGCGCTTCGCAGTCGTGGTCGTGGTAAACCATGTCGGTGAAGGGCTCCCAGATAGCGACGTTCTTTTCGCGCATCTTGAATTCGAGATAAGGGACGGCCCAGAGGCGCGTCCGGCTATCGTAGCGCCGGCGCCGGTACGTCTTGATCGTCCGCATGCCGGCGGCAAAGTCCTTCGTGTCGATCTTGACCCAGATCCAGACCTCGTCGCCCTGCAGGAAGAACGTACTGTGAGGCAGCCCGAGGCCGGCGATCAGGCGATCGTAGGCCCGCTGGTTCATCGTGTGGGCGAGACGTTCGCGCAGCGCGGCGCGGTCGGCCGGGTCCTTGCGAAGACGCGCCTCGATCGAAGCGGAGACGGCGTTGTAGTTTGCCGGAGAATCCGGCGCGGTTTGAATTGCAACTTCGGGGGAGTTGCGAGTATATTCAGTCTTCATAGCGGGTACTGACTTCGGTTGTGCTCGTGTTCGGGGGGATCGACTTCGTTGTCCAGACGGGGGTCGATCCCTTTTCTTTTGGGGTTGATCTATCGGATCAGGTAAGTCCTTCCACCATCTCGGCGCCCTGGCCGTCGAGCATCCGCTCGACTCCATCCAGCAGGCGTTTGCTTTCGCGGTGTCCGTTGAGCACGTAGCTCATATATTCGGGCGTAACGTCGAGACGCTTGGCGGCTTCACGCACCTTGATCCCGGCGTGAAAGAGCCGCGTCCGCAGGTTCTTCGCGCGATTGGGCTGTTCAAGTTGCTTGGGCATCGTATCTTGCTGTTTAGGT
>JAGRDO010000187.1:0-199 GCA_020447005.1 Paracoccaceae bacterium | reverse complement strand
GAAAATAAATTATAACAGCGGTATCGCAGTATGCTGACAGTCGACAACCTGTCTGAAAACCATCGTCGCATATACGAGGCGCTACGGGACGCCGGCCGGGCGCTTTCGCCGAAGGATATAGAAGACCTGACCGGACTCGGTGGCTCAACAGTTCGCGGAACTGTCCGGACGATGGAGGAGAAGGGGTATATCAGGCGGG
>JAGRDO010000073.1 GCA_020447005.1 Paracoccaceae bacterium | reverse complement strand
AGGTCGTGCCCACGCTGACGGAATCAAAGACCGCGTCAACCGCCACCTTGCGGCCCTCGGCCGGGGTTTCGCCCACGCCCTCGACGCCCGCCAGAATCATCTGTTCCTTCAAGGGGATGCCAAGCTTTTCGTAGGTCGCCAGCAGCTTCGGATCGACCTCGTCCAGCGACTTCGGCTTCACGTTCATGCTTTTCGGGCGGGCATAGTAATACTGCGACTGATAGTCGATCTCGGGATAGTTCAGCATCGCCCATGACGGCTCTTCCATCTCGCGCCAGCGCCGGAAGGCCTTCAGGCGCCATTCGGTCATCCATTCCGGTTCTTCGTTCTTGGCCGAGATCAGCCGCACGATGTCCTCGTTCACGCCCTTGGGCGCGTAATCGGTTTCGATCTCGGTATTCCAGCCGTATTTGTAGGTGCCCATGTTCTGGACGGTTTCCACCGTCTCGCGGTCCACGCCCTCGCGAACCTCAAGGTCCACCACCGGATCACCACCATTTTCCATCGTATTTTTCCGTTCGCTTTCCATATGTTCCGCGTCTTTCCTCATGCTGCCCGGGCCGAATGGCGGGCCCATGCCGCGATCCAGGCCTCCGCGAAACGGTCGACCTCGTCTTCTGTCGTCTGCGGGCCCAGCGACACCCGTATCGCCGAAGCCGCCGCGCCTTCGTCAAAGCCCATCGCGCGCAGGACGCGGCTCGGGCGGACCTTGCCGGAAGAACAGGCCGATCCCGCCGAAACCGCGAACCCGGCCAGATCCATCTGCATCACCTGCGTTTCGCCCTTCCAGCCCGGCGTCACGATCGATGCGGTGTTGGGCAGCCGTGTAAGCGCTTGCCCGGCGATTGTCACCCCGTCCGCCGCCCGAAGGATCCGCGCCTCCAGCCGGTCGCGCAAGGCCGCCACCCCGGACCAGACGCCCTGCTCCTGATCCGCCAGCGCCGCCCGCGCCGCCGCGCCGAACCCGGCAATCCCGGCAAGGTTCTCGGTGCCCGAGCGCCGCCCCATCTCCTGCCCGCCACCCGCGCGCAGGGTCGCGATATCGACGCCCTCGCGCACGATCAAAGCGCCCACGCCCTTGGGTCCGCCGATCTTGTGGGCCGAAACCAGCGCGAAATCCGCGCCCGACCATGAAAAGGCAAAGGGCACGCGCCCCACCGCCTGCACGATATCCAGCAGCAAAAGCCCCCCCCGCGCCCGCTCTGCTTCGTCCGGCTCGGTGATGACCCCGGTCTCGCTGTTGGCCAGCCCCATCGCGACCACCGCCGCGCGCCCGGCGCTGCCGTCCACGGCCCGCTCATGCGCCAGAAGACAGTCATGCGCTTCGGGCTGCACGGTCACGCCGCCATCCGCGTACCCGGCCAGCACACCCGCCGCCTCGGTCGCACCCGAGGTGAACACCACCTCCCTGGCCCGGCACCCGACAAGTGCCGCCACGTCGTCGCGCGCGCGTTCGATCACGGCCTTGGCCGCGCGCCCCTCGGCATGAACCGAGGACGGATTGCCCGCCACATCCATGGCCGCGATCATGGCCGCCCGCGCCTCTGCCCGCAGCGGCGCCGTCGCGTTCCAGTCCAGATAGGTCCGCGCGCTCATTCGTCCACCATCTCGAACAACGCGGGCACCGCCGGACAGGGGCGCAGGTTGTTGCCGATCACATCCGAAAGCCGTGTCTGATGCAGGAACACATAGACCTGCGCCGAAAGCCCTTCCCAGAGCCGGTTGGTCATCGATTGCGCCCGGCTTCCCGACACCGCGCCCGACGCGCCCGCACCGGTATGCAGCGCGCTCACCGTCTCGTCCACGGCCTCCAGCACCGCGCTCACCCGGATATCGGCCGGATCGCGCGCCAGCCTGTAGCCGCCGCCCGGCCCGCGCGCCGATTCGACCAGCCCCGCCCGCCGCAGCTTGACGAAAAGCTGCTCCAGATAGGGAAGCGAAATATCCTGCCGGCGCGAGATTTCGGCCAGCGAGGTCAGTTGATCCTCGCTCACCGTCGCAAGATCGGCCAGCGCAACCATCGCATAACGCCCCTTGGTCGAGAGTTTCATCCGCGCGAACTCCGCAAAGACATTGACGACAGGCGGAAGGCTGCTTAACTCCATTCCACCCGAACGCCGACATTCGTCGGCATTTAGAATTATTCTAGGTTGCCTGATAAAAATAGTCAAGAATGGCCCGCCATATCATGACCGGCACCTCGTGAAAAGAGAAGGCAAACGATGCCCGAAGTGATATTTGCGGGGCCTGAAGGCCGCCTCGAAGGCCGCTATCACCCCCAGAAACAGCCCGACGCGCCGATCGCGATCATCCTGCATCCGCATCCGCAGTTCGGCGGAACGATGAACAATCGCGTCGTGCACCGTCTGCACTACGCCTTCCATGAAATGGGCTTCACCGTGCTGCGCTTCAACTTCCGCGG
>JAGRDO010000072.1:4048-4223 GCA_020447005.1 Paracoccaceae bacterium | reverse complement strand
CGCCGCCGCGGAGGTTGTCTTTCACGTCATAGCGGTCAACTCCAAGATCGGAGGCGGTGCCAGGCATGAGCTGGGTCAGGCCATAGGCACCGACCGGGCTTTCAGCGGCGACGTTGAAGCGGCTCTCCTGCTTGATCAGGGCCTGGAAGAGGCAGCGCCACTGGGTGGCGGAGAG
>JAGRDO010000072.1:0-3913 GCA_020447005.1 Paracoccaceae bacterium | reverse complement strand
CGAAATCCGCATTGCCCTCGAGCGCACGGATATCGAAGCCCGGCCCGGTGATGGCGGCGGTCATCTCTTCGAGGACGCGCAGCTGGTCGACCTGCACGTCCGCCAGGGTCGACTCTGTCCGATCCTTGTCCTGCTGGACGCCCAGATCTTCGACCAGCGCCGTCACCCGCGCTATGGCGCGGCCAATGGCGGAATTGTCCTGCGTCGGCACGCCCTGGGCGAGCGCGGGCAGGGCGCCTAGGCCGAGGCAGAGCCCGGTTGATATGATCGCGGCTCGGCTCATTCCGGACGGGGCAGGGGCTCGAAACGGCAGTCGGGTTTTGCCGTCTCCTGAACCGGTGCGCCCATGGTCGAGAAGGAAAGCGCGGACCGTGTCACCTGCGGCTCGCCATTGCGTCCGAAGCAGGGCGAGGTTTTCTCGGTGTATTTCTCGCAAGCCGAGAGAAGGCCTGCGGCAGCGCAAAGCGCGAGGAGGGGTTTCGAACTCATAGTACATGTCTCCAGAAATCAGGGTCGGCGCGCCAATCGGCGGGCACGCGGGCTTCGCCAGTGGCGCCGCCGCCAAGGATGGGAAGGAGGTTGCCCAAGGCGGAGAGGTCGGCGTCGACGAAAACGCTGTCGCCCGCCGAGCGCACAAGCGCGATGCGCTGGCCGATGGTGGGCTGGACGAGGAGCGCGGCCTCCTTGGCGTTCACGCGCAGGAAGTCGTAATCCGAGATGGCGGCACGATCGTTCGGGAAAAGGATCTGCGTCGGCACCGTCTCGACGATGGTCTTGCCCACGCGGGAATCCCGCAGCTGGCTCGGATACTGCGTCATCATGATCACGACGCAGTTCATCTTGCGAAGCGTCACCAGCCAGTTTTCGAGCCGAGCCCCGAAGTAGGGATCGTCGAGAAGTTTCCAAGCCTCGTCGAGGACGATGATGGTGGGACGGCGATCCTCGACCACGCGTTCGATCTGGCGGAAGATGTAGGAGAGCACCGCCATGCGCTCGGTGGTCATGTCGAGGATCTCGGTCATGTCAAACCCGACGATATCGCCCGTGAGCTTGAGGCCCGTGCCGCGTTCGGGTTCGTCAAAGACCCAACCGTAGCGCCCACCCGGGGCCCATTCGGCGACGCGGGACTGTAGCTCGCCATCGTCATCGAGCGACTGAAACAGGGTCTCGAAACTGGCGAAGCGCTGCAGGGCTGTGCCCGCATCGGCGTTCTGACCGACGGCGCTCTGGATGTGGCGGGATTGCTCGCCGGAGAACGTGCCATTCCGTGTGAGAAGGGTCGCCAGCCAGTCCGAGAGCCAGGCGCGGCCGCGTTCGTCGGTCTCGGTGGCGAGCGGGTTGAGACCCGTGGGCACCCCGGCACGGATTTCGTTATAGCGGCCGCCAAGGGCGCGGACCGCCATTTCGAGGCCGCGATCCTTGTCGAAGAAAAAGAGCCGCGCACCGACCCGCTGCGCCTGGGCTGCGAGGAAAGCGATGGTCAGCGTCTTGCCGGTGCCGGTGCGTCCCAGAACGAGCGTATGGCCGACCGTGGGTTCCTTGCCGGGGCCGCCCGCCTCGTGGAAGTTGAAGCGATAACCAGATGTGCCAACCGTCGGCAGGACCGAGATGGACTGGCCCCAGGGGGATTGGTCCGGCCCGCGCCCTTCGACGCTGCCGTGAAGGGCCGCGAAGTCGGCGAAGTTGATCGAGGAGATCGGCGTCTTGCGGGCGCGGTAGCCGAAGTTGCCGGGGGATTGCGCGAAGTAGGTGGCTTTGAGAGCCATGTTCTCGCGCACGATGACGGACATGATCTCCTGACCGACGCGCTTGATCTGGGCGGCGGCGCGTTCGAGCGTGTCGCGGTCGGACGCATAGACGGCGATGGAGAGGTGATGGTCGCCAAAGGCGATGCGGCCTGCCTCCTGGTCATCGGCGGCCCGGCCGAGTTGTTCGCGCAGAGACACGGCAGCATCGTCGGAGGCATGCATCTGGCGGATGATCCGCTGGATGCGCTCGGCCATGATGTTGTTCGGGATCGGGCTGAAAGAGTTGGTCAGCACGATGTCGAGCGGCAGGTCGAGCGCATCGAGCAGCGTCACATCCGTGAGCGCCGGATAGGTCTTCATGGAAAAGAGCGCGCCGTATTTGACCTGGCCGGTCACGGCGTCGGTCAGTGTGACAGCGTCGCCATCAAAGGTTGCACGGCAATTGCTCAAAGTATGTGAGAGGGGCAGGGGGCTTTGCCCGAAGGCGATGGGGGAGAAGCTGCCTGCGTTCAGCGTGTTGAGATAGCCCAGCCATTCGCCGCCGGACTTCGTGAGCCACACGGGGTTGGCCGACGCAAGCGCCACCTCGAAGAATCCCATGACCTCGTTCAGCTCCTGCAGGCGTGTCGCGCGGTCCTTGACCCAGGCCTTGCGGGCCAGCGCGCGCAGGATCGGAATACGTGCGGAGATGTCGGGGCGACGGATGACGCTGAGATAGAGCTGCCGCTTGGCCGGTCGCAGGTCTTTGACATGGGCCTGCCAGCGGGCATCGATCGCCGCGGCGAAGCTGTCCCCCTCGATGGGGCGCATTCCGAGATCCTGCGGGACCGAGATCCGGTGAATGTAGAAGCCGAAGGCGTTGCCGGTCTGGGCGACGATGGCCGCGACCGCGCGTTTGAGCGCGTCGAGCCGGGCGTCCTCGCTGGTCATCGGGTTCAGACCATCAAGGCGCAAGGTCGCCAAGAGGTCGCCCTCGCGCAGGACCATGACATCATCATCCGCGAGCGCAAAATACGGCAGATGCTCCGCGAGATAGCTTTCCCGTGCGAAGTCCCCGCCGCCCGCCTCACGCAGAGCGGTTCCGTGAGTGGAAAGAGTGCCCGCATCAAGCGCCAAAGCTGTCACCCCCATGCAGGGCCCTGTTCTTCGTCGGGCGCACCGAGCCATAGGAGACCCGCAGGACCTCGAAGAAATGCGGCTCCCGGTCGGCGACGAACCAGAGGATCGGATAGGCGACGAGCCCGACCAGGAAGAAGACCATCGACTTCGTCCAGATAAACGGCAGAACGACCCCGGTCGCCAGCACCACGAGGTATCCGACAGGGAGACCCAGATACTTGGGCGGACGGGCGAGGCCCAGGAAGAGGGGGGATCGTTCTGCCACTGCTCTACTCGGTTCTCAGGAGAAGCCGTCGACGATGGTGCCGGCCGAGAAGATCAGCACGATCCCGATGATGACCGAGGCAAACCAGCCCCAGTTGAGCCGTCCCATCATGCACATGAAACCGGTGCCGATGACCGCGAGCGTGGCGACCGCGATCCCGATCGGACCGGTCAGCGCGGCCTCGACGGTTTCCAGCATGGTCTGGATCGGCGACAAGTCTTGCGCGAGAGCGGGCGTTGCGAAAGCCGCCAGGGTTGTGGCGGCGGGCAAGAGGCGGCTGAGGCGATGTCGAAGCATGCGAAGTTCCCTTGTTTTACTGAAGATCGATGAGGACCGGCGCGCGGGCTGGAACCCGGTCTGCGACGCGGATGTCCGGCTCGGAAACGGGCGTGCCTGCCAGCCGGGACCGGATCCGGTGGATGCGCGCGATGTAGTCGCGGGTCTCGGCGAAGGGTGGAATGCCGGAATACTCGACCACGCGGTGCGGGCCCGCGTTATAGGCTGCGAGCGCCAGATCGATGTCCTTGAACGTGGCGAGCTGCGCGAGCAGATAGCGCGCGGCGCCATCGAGGTTCTGGGACGGATCGCGCGGATCGACGCCGAGCGCGCGGGCCGTGTCCGGCGTCAGCTGGCCAAGACCGTAGGCACCCTTGGGGCTCACGGCAGTCGGATTGTAGCTGCTTTCGGCTTCGACCAGGGCCTGGAAAAGGACGAGCCAGTCGTCCTCATCGAGGCCGACCTGCCGCAGGGCACGGTTCCCCTGGTGCCGGTCAGCAGTCGT
>JAGRDO010000071.1:965-7428 GCA_020447005.1 Paracoccaceae bacterium | reverse complement strand
CCTTGTAGCGGTCGGCCTGGCGCCACACGGTCTCGGTCTGGGGTTCGACCCCTGCGTTGGCATCGAGCACGGCGACCGCACCGTCGAGCACCGCCAGCGAGCGTTCCACCTCGATGGTGAAATCGACGTGGCCGGGCGTGTCGATGATGTTCATGCGGTACTTGGTGTCCGACGTGCCCTCGGCGGTCGGATCCTCCTGCCACTGCCAGAAGGTCGTGGTGGCCGCCGACGTGATGGTGATGCCGCGTTCCTGCTCCTGCTCCATCCAGTCCATGGTCGAGGCACCCTCGTGGGTCTCGCCCATGACGTGGTTCTTGCCGGTATAATACAGGATGCGTTCGGAACAGGTGGTCTTGCCGGCGTCGATATGCGCCATGATACCGAAGTTGCGGTAGCGTTGGAGGGGATAGTCGCGTGCCATTTCGGGTGCCTTCCGAGAATTCGCCGGGAAACCGACGGTTTTACCAGCGGTAGTGGCTGAAGGCCTTGTTCGCCTCGGCCATCTTGTGAGTGTCTTCGCGCTTTTTCACGGCGGTGCCGCGGGACTGGACAGCATCCAGCAATTCGCCCGCGAGGCGTTCTTCCATCGTGTTCTCGTTGCGCTTGCGCGAGGCGGTGATCAGCCAGCGGATCGCCAGCGCCTCGCGGCGCTCGGGGCGAACCTCGACCGGGACCTGATAGGTCGCACCGCCAACGCGGCGCGAGCGGACCTCGAGCGAGGGCTTCACGTTGTCGAGCGCTTCGTGGAAGGCTTCGACGGGCGAACGCTTGAGCTTGCCTTCAACACGCTCGAGCGCGCTGTAGACGATCCGTTCGGCGACGGATTTCTTGCCGTCGACCATCAGGTTGTTCATGAATTTCGTAAGGACCTTATCGCCATACTTGGCGTCGGGCAGGATTTCGCGCTTTTCGGCGGCGTGACGACGAGACATCTGGTGATCTCCTTATTTCGGACGCTTCGCGCCGTATTTCGAACGGCGCTGACGACGATCTTTGACACCCTGGGTATCGAGGACACCGCGCAGGATGTGGTAACGAACGCCCGGAAGGTCTTTGACCCGGCCGCCACGGATCAGGACGACGGAGTGTTCCTGAAGGTTGTGCTTTTCACCGGGGATATAGCTGATCACTTCATAGCCATTGGTCAGACGGACCTTGGCCACCTTACGCATGGCCGAGTTCGGCTTTTTCGGCGTGGTGGTGTAGACCCGGGTGCAGACGCCACGCTTTTGCGGGCAGGATTCCAAGTGCTGCGACTTGGACTTTCTCGCGTTGGCTTCCCGGGGCTTCCGGATCAGCTGTTGAATCGTCGGCATTAACTCTCGCCTTTGTTTTGCGGCCCGATCATCCATCGCCCGTCAGCGACGTTTCCGGGGGCTTTTCTTTCGCTCATGTGCCCTGCGCGTCCGCAAAACACCAAAACCGCTATCGTCCCCATCGGGGGCGACGCGGTGGAATTCCAGAGGATCGGGGCCGTGGTTGGCCCGGATCGTGACCACTTCAATCCTGATACCTGCGCGTGCGGGACGGGCCCGCAGCTCAGGTGGCCGCGATATAGGGGGAGTCGCCGGGGTTGTCAACAAGCCCCGAAGCCGCCGCCCGGCCCGATGCCGCGACGATCGGGGCCTTGCCTAGCCGGCCCGCCCCGCCGGCAGAAGAACCCGCGCGAGCGCGAGCGCGACGGTCAGCGTGACGAGGACGGCAAAAACGGTATCCGACAGAAAATGGCGGCCGGTGATGATCCGGTTGGAAATGGCCATAATCGGCAATGCGATACCCGCGGCGGCATAGGCCACAAACCCTGCCCGGCCCAGCCAGCGCCGCGCAAAAGGAGCGAAAACCAGAAAGGTAACCGCAAGCGCCGCGGCGCCCGCCGCTTCGCCGGAAACGAAGGAACAGTTGCTGACGCACTGGCCGGACGGGCTCCAGAACGGCGTGAAGGTTCCGCTGGCGCCGAAGTCCACGATATTTGCGGGGCGGACCCGCCCCCAGACATGTTTCAGGAGCGTATCGGCAAGCAGGACCGGGCCGAAGAGAAAGAGCAGGAAGACAAAGGCAAAGCGCCGCAAATGCGCGCGGGCCGGTCCGACACCGGCAAGTCCGAGGATCGTGCCCGTCGCGGCCAGAAGCATTGCCCCGATGCTGAGATCCCAGGACAGGTTGCGCGGGGCTTCCAGAACCGCGTCTTTGGCCAGCACGAAGCCCTGACCACGCGTGAAGAACGCGGCAGAAATAGCGAGGTCGAGCCCGGGCCAGACAAGAAACACGGCAATGGCAAGGCCATAGGCCGCCATCAGGGCCAGCAAGGCGCGCAGAAAGTCAGTTCGCGTCATCGGTCAGGCACTTTCCCGGCAGGATCCAGCCGCGTATGTCGCGCCCGTCATAGGCGCCACCCTTGACTTCGAACCGGCCCGTCATCCGCGCCTCGGCGCATCCGGGCGCAGTATCGCCGACGAAAAGCACATCCCCCGCCCCTTCGGGCAAGGGGAAGGTCTGTTCGTAATAGCTGCGTGGCCGGCCGCCCGGTGGCGTGGCATAGACCGTCAGGCCCGAGGGCAGCGCGGTGTGGAAAAGGTCGGCAAGGATCGCGCGGTCGCGGGCTACGATCGTTCCGGCGGCGCCACTGCGGGCCATGTCGATGATCTGGGCGGACAATGCGGCCTGTCCGAGATAACGCGCCAGAAGCGGTTTGCCGCCAATGACGGGCCATGGCGCCAGAATTGTCAGCAAAGGCAAGAGAACCGCGATCGCACCGTTTATGCCGAGCGAAAGCCGCAAAAGCGCGGGGGCTTGGTCGGCAAGCATGCGCACCGCGATCAGCGTGCCGGCGAAATAGGTGGCGATGGCCCAGTTGGCATAGGTCCGCGCCAGAAGCGACTGGATGCAGACGATGGCAAGGATCGGCAGCGACAGCCACAGCATCCGGCGAATATCGGCGCCCTGCCCCCGCGCCCAGCCCCAAAGAAGGGCCGCGAAGAGGACCGGACCCATCACCGCGAACTGGCTGAGGAAGAACTCTGCCAGCCGCGCGACGCTCGGGCCCTGAAAATCGCTGCCGCCGCGCACCCATTTGGCGTTGTCCATGGTGTGTTCGACCGTGGTCAGATCGTGGCCGAAATTCCACTGGACATTGGGGCTGATGACGATGGCGAAAGCCACCAGCATCGCCGCCCATTGCCCGGGCGCAAGCCGCCCGTCGCGCCGCAAAAGGGCCGCGAGCGCGGCGCAGAGCAGGAAATACGCCCCGGCATATTTCGCCATGAAGGCGAAACCGGCCGCCGTGCCGGCAAGCGCGGCCATGGCCCAGCTACCGCCGCGAAGCGCGCGGGACCAGAAAAGCAGGGCCGCGGCAAAGAAGGGCGCCATGACCGTATCGGTCGAGATCAGGAGGCTGCCGAGCGTGGCCATGGGCAGCGTGACGTAACTGGCCGCCACCCAGAAGCCCGTGCGGTCATCCCAGGTTTCGCGCGCCCATGCGGCCAGGATCAGCGCGGTCGCGCCATGCAGGACCGCCCCGGGCGCGCGTATCCAGAAGGACGCATCGCTGCCCGCGACCCATGTCACGGCCCCGATCAGCCAGCCGATCAGGGGCGGTTTGGAATAATAGCCGAAATCGGGGTACTGGCCCCAGAGCCAGTACTGGCTTTCGTCTACGTAAAGATCGGTGCGATTGAAGGCCAGCGCCAGAAGCCGGGCAAGCGTGATCGCAACGACAACCCGGACGGCGCTGCGCATCGTCGCGCCGGTGTCAGGCATCGGTCCGGCCTGCGCGGTGGATCAGCCACAGGTTCCGTGAATAGATGAAGACCCCCAGCGACTGGCCAAGGACAAAGACCGGATCGCGCCGGTAGATGGCATAGGCCAGAAGGATCACGCCCCCCGCCATCGAGAAATACCAGAAGGTAAGGGGAATGACCGATTTGCGCGCGCGTTCCGAGGCGATCCACTGCACGAGAAACCGCCCGGTGAACATCAACTGGCCGAAAAGCCCGAAGGCGACCCACCAGAATTCGGTCCAGCTTTCGACGTGAAGGACGGAGAAGAGCTTTTCCAAGTGGTTCACTCCTTGCCGGCGGGGCGGGCAGCTTCGCCCGGAACCGCGCGCTTGCGCCGCCGCAAGAGCCACATGACCCCGAGAAGGTCGATGGCCCCGACAAATCCGCGTTGCAGGTTGTTGTAATTCGACCGCCCCGCCCCGCGTGCCTGATGGGCAACGTCGACATGGGCGATCTGCCAGCCGTCACGGGCAAAGAGAGCCGGCAGATAGCGGTGCATGTGATTGAAGAAGGGAAGCCGCAGAAAGGCATCGCGGCGAAACGCCTTCAGGCCGCAACCGGTATCGCGCGTGCCGTCCCGAAGCGCCCAGCCGCGCAGGCCATTGGCAAAGCGCGAGGCGAGTTTTTTCGACAGGGTGTCCTGGCGCCCGACGCGCTGGCCGGCGACAAGCCCGATGGCGTCGGAACCGGGCGCGAGCAGCGGCGCATAGAGTTTCGGCAATTCGGAAGGCGGGTTCTGGCCGTCACCGTCGAGCGTGCAGACCAGCGCGCCCCGCGCCGCCAGTACGCCGCTGTGAACGGCGGCACTTTGCCCGCCCGAACGGTCATGGCGTATCAGCCGCAGGCGCGGTCTTTTCGTCATGCGCGCCTGAACGACGGCGGGGGTTTCGTCATCGGAACCATCGTCGACGACGATAACCTCGTAATCCTGCCCGTCAGCCGTCAGGGCCCCGTCGATTCCGTCAAGCAGCTTTTCGATATTGCCGGCCTCGTTCTTGGCAGGAATGACGACTGAAATGCTGACCATGTGGGGCTGCCCGGATGCGGCATCGCGGCACTGCGATGCGGTGGCGGTGGTACTTCAGAGAGGGCCGAATGTAAATGAAGCCAGTTTCACCTTATGCGCAACTCTGCCTTCGGCGGCGCGGCAACCTTCTGCCCAAGGCGTCTTTCGCGGTAGAACGTATAGATGCCCGAACCGACCACGATGGCGCCGCCGATAAGGATCAGGCTGCCCGGAAATTCGCCGAACACCATCCAGCCGAGCAGGATCGAGAAAAGGAGCGCCGTATAGCGGAACGGCGCCACAAGACTTATTTCTCCGACCCTCATCGCCATGACGATGGTCAGATAGCCCGCGATCAGGAAGCCGGACGCAGCGGCAATCAGGACAAGATGGCGCGGAGCGACGGGGGCCCAGCCCTCGAAAGGCGCGGCGCAAGCGGCCATGATCGTGACCGATGCCGCCGCACTGAGCGAAACGGTGACCGAGGTGACATCGGAGCTGAGCCGGCGGGTCGAAAGGTCACGCAGGACGACGCAGGCCACCGAGGCAAGGCCCAGAAGTGACCAGACGGTAAACCCGTCCGCGCCCGGCTGCACGATGAGCAACACACCGACAAAGCCGGTCGCGATCGCCGCCAGCCGTCGCCAGCCCACCGCCTCGCCAAGGAACAGGGCGGCGGCCAGCGTAACCGCGAGCGGTAGCGCCTGCATGATCGCCGAAAGGTTCGCAAAGGGCATGTGGCGCAGCGCGGTCAGAAAGGTCACCGTCGCCAAAACCTCGGAAAGCGAGCGCAGCGCCACCAGCATCGCGTCGCGGCGGCTGATCCTGAAGCGCAGCCCCCCAAGACGCGGCGCGATCAAAACCAGCGCCACAGAGGTCAAAAGCCCCCGTATCAGCACGCTTTGAAAGAGCGGGAGTTCACCGAGAACCAACTTCATGCAGGTGTCGTTCACGGCGAAGACCAGCATGGCAAAGGCCATGAGTGCCGCACCTCGCATATTGTCAGTGAGCGCCATACCTGCCCGGTTCCGTTCCTGCCGCGCCTTGCATCCGGTCACGGGGTCTCTGACCGGTTGTCGGACGCGGCCGCGGTTTGGTCAAGCGCGGAAGCGCGGCGCGGCGCAAAATGCCAGCGCCCCCGCCGTTTCCGGCGGGGGCGCTGTCGTTGTCACATCAGTGGCGCGGTCAGTCGCGGCTTTCGAACGCGTCGCTGAAGACGGCGCTCGCCTCGACGATGTCGTCCAGAACCTCGTCACTGGGCGCGGCAAGGGCGGCGGCGCGCTCGGCCTCGGCCTTGCGGGCCTCGATCACGCGCTGGTCGCGGTCTTGCGCGATCTTGCGGACGCGCATCGTCGCCCCGCCCGTACCGGCCGGGATCAGGCGGCCGACGATGACGTTTTCCTTCAGACCGACCAGCTTGTCGCGCTTGCCCTGAACCGAGGCTTCGGTCAGGACCCGCGTCGTTTCCTGGAACGAGGCGGCCGAGATGAACGAACGCGTCTGCAGTGACGCCTTGGTGATGCCAAGGAGCACCGGCTCGCCCGTCGCCGGGGTGCCGCCACGGGCGATGACCTTGTCGTTTTCCTCGTCGAACTCTGCCTTGTCGACATGTTCGCCCTTCAGAAGGGTGGTCTCGCCGGAATCGAGGATCTCGATCTTCTGCAGCATCTGCCGCACGATC
>JAGRDO010000071.1:0-876 GCA_020447005.1 Paracoccaceae bacterium | reverse complement strand
CCATGATCCGCAGGATATCGTGCGGAGCCGGGTTGCCGTCCATGATGTAATCGCCCTTCTGGACGAAGTCACCTTCCTGAACCGGAATGTGCTTGCCCTTCGGCACCATGTATTCGACCGGCTGGACCGTTT
The DNA here is from genome assembly GCA_020447005.1 of Paracoccaceae bacterium. Lineage (GTDB taxonomy): Bacteria > Pseudomonadota > Alphaproteobacteria > Rhodobacterales > Rhodobacteraceae > Albidovulum. The sequence goes on along the minus strand of JAGRDO010000071.1, from coordinate 744 downwards.
CGTCATTGGGCTCGATGGTGATGCGGCGCTTGTTCTTGTAGTCCTTGCCGAAGCGCACATAACCGTCGATTTCCGCGATGATCGCGTGATCCTTGGGACGACGGGCCTCGAACAGTTCCGCCACGCGGGGAAGACCCCCGGTGATGTCCTTGGTCTTGGCGCCTTCGCGCGGGATACGCGCCACAACGTCGCCGGCCCGGATTTCCTGACCGTCCTCGATCGACAGAATTGCGTCGACCGACATCTGGTAGGTGACCGGATTGCCCGCGTCATTGCGCATCGGTTCGCCCGTGGCCGGGTCCATCACGATGATTTCCGGCTTCAGATCGTTGCCGCGCGGCGCAGTGCGCCAGTCGGTCACGATCTTCTGGGTCATGCCCGTCGCATCGTCGGTATCGTCGCGCACCGAGATGCCCGAGACGAGATCGACGAATTTCGCGACACCGGCCTTTTCGGCGATGATCGGCAGGGTATAGGGGTCCCACTCGAAGAGCTTGGCGCCACGCTTGACGGATTGACCGTTCTTCACGTGGATCTTCGCGCCGTAAGCAACCTTGTGGCTGGCCCGTTCCTGACCGGCATCGTCGATGATCGCGACCTGCATGTTGCGGCCCATGACGATCTGTTCGCCATTGGCGTTTTCCAAGAGCATGGCGTTGCGGAACTCGACCTTGCCTTCCTGGCTCGATTCCTGGAAGGACTGCTGGCCACCCTGCGCGATACCGCCGATGTGGAAGGTCCGCA
>JAGRDO010000186.1:2305-3171 GCA_020447005.1 Paracoccaceae bacterium | reverse complement strand
GTCAATGGCGAAGCTGTCACCGCGGCCCGGGGCGAGCTGTAAACTAAACTCAAGCCTTGGTGTTGTAATCTTCAATCTGCATTTTTGTCACGGATGACGCAATGTCGGAACGAAATTCCCGCGATACACTGCCTGGCGATAAAGAGGACATAGTTGGCGCGCACAGCGATGAGGATATGGAGTGGCTGCGCCTTGCGCGTGACGGCTTCCAGGCGTCTACCGACTTTCTCGATGACGGCATTCGGTCGGAATGGATCGACGCGATGTCGCGCTTTCACAGCCAGCACCCGCCCGGGTCAAAGTACAACAGCGCGTTCTATGCCAAGCGCTCAAAGACCTTCCGGCCAAAAACGCGCAGCGCGGCCCGCAGGGCGGAGGCGCTGGCGGCCAAGGCGCTGTTTTCCAACTCGGACCTGATCAACTGCACTGGCCAGAACAAAGGTTCAGCTATCCAAGCGGCCGGTGCCCGGGTAAACAAGGCGCTGCTGCAGTACCGTCTTGAGCACTCGATACCCTGGTTCATAACCGCTATGGGCGCGCGGCAAAACTGCTTCAACCAGGGCGTCTGCGTGTCTTTGCAGACATGGAAGTACGAAGTTGAGGAGGAGGAGGAGCTGGTTCCGCTGATAGATGAGGCCGGCCTTCCAGTGACAGACGAGGAGGGCAACGAGCTGGGTGAAGCGATAGTACACACTAAAGTCATTCACGACGAACCCGTCATCCAGCTGGTGCCAACAGAAAATCTTCGAATAGACCCCAACTCTGACTGGACCGACCCGGTCGGCACCAGCCCGGCAATCACTGTGATGATGATGATGTATGTCGATGACATCATGCAGAAAATGAAAAAAGCGAACCCTGTCACC
>JAGRDO010000186.1:0-2224 GCA_020447005.1 Paracoccaceae bacterium | reverse complement strand
AGGCCAGGCAAGGCACAAAGCGACAGGACCCGATGGACACCGTCGCGCACAACGCCTTTTCGCCGGTATGGGTCCATCTGAATATCATCCGCCGCGATGGCAAGGACTACGGTTTCTACACGCTTTCAAACCGGCTGATGCTGAGTGACCCGGCTGCGATCGAGACAATACTGCCGCTCGGCAGAAAATCCATCACGGTGGGTACGTCGATCGTGGAAGCGCACAGGATATACCCCGCCGGCGGCAATGCCCTGGGCGCTCCCATTCAGTACGAAATCAACGATGTCGCCAATCAGCGATTGGACAACGTCAAACTGGCGCTGAACAAGCGCTTCATTCTGCGCCGCGGAGCCAATATTGACACGGCCGCGATGATGCGGTCTGTGCCTGGTGGTGGCGTCGTGGCTGATGACCCGGAAAAAGACATCAAGGTCATGGAGTACAGGGATGTCACCGGCTCCAGCTACCAGGAGCAGGACAGGCTGGCGCAGGAGCAGGACGAGCTGGTTGGCATGTTCTCCGGTTCCAGTGTGCAGGCAAATCGCTCCCTGAATGAGACCGTTGGCGGCATGAACCTGCTACAAGGGGATGCGGCCAGTGTCGCAGAGTACGAGCTGCGCACCTGGATAGAAACCTGGGTTGAGCCGGTTCTGCGCAAACTTCAAAAACTGGAGGCCATGTTTGAAACCGATGCGGTCGTCATGGAGATTGCCGGGGAAAACTCCGAAGTATTCCAGCGCTACGGTCGGGATGCTGCGATTGACGAGCTGATTGACCAGGAGGTTTTCATTTCCGTTAATGTCGGCATGGGTAACACCGACCCGATGCAGAAGATACAGCGCTTCCAAGGGATTCTCTCTGTGGCCGGCAGTGTGCCGGAGATTGCGCAGCGCATGAATGGCGAGGAGATCGGCAAGGAGCTTTTCTCTATGGGCGGGTATTCTGATGGAGAACGCTTCTTCCTGACTGAAGATCAAATGATGCAGCGCCAGCAGGGCCAGCAGAAGCCTGACAACTCTCTGGAGGCCGCGAAACTCCGAGCCGAAGCGCTTCTGAAGCAGGAGGAAATTCGATCGCAAGACCGTCGCTATGAGGCCGACCTTCGAAGCCAGACCGAAATGGAGAAAAAGGCCGCCGAATTGAACATTAAACTCAAGGATCTGTATGAAAGAATAGGGATCGACAAGGCGAAATTGCAAACGCAGCGCGACACAACCGCGCTGATCGAGGGCAACAAAGCCGCCGAGCAGAGGCTCAAGAAGGAAATGGGGTCAGGGATTTGACCCTGGAGTGAGTCGCCAAGGAGGGCGACGACTATATGGCATCATTGATCGAGCAGAGCCTTGCCAACGCCGAAGTGCCGCTGCACTTTGAGAATCAGCGCGAGGAAATTCTGATCCGTCAGGCGGTTCAGGGCCGCGACGCCCAGGAATTTATGATGTCACCTGTCGGCAAATTCGTTGCCGGCGCCGCAGTGCAAGAGCAGCAGATGATCGAAGCTGCAATCATCAAAATCAAACCGAATACCCGCTGGCGCCGCCGGCGGATTTCCGAGCTGCAGCAAAAGCATGACGCCATCACGATGGCTGTTCAGTGGCTGTGCGAGCAGGTCAACATAGGCGCAGAGGCTGAAAAGGCTCTGTATGAACCCGACGAGTAGAGTCAAGGACGACGCTATGACAGACGAAACTATCCATGAGGACGTTTCTGGCCAAAAACCCAGCAATGACGGGGCGCGCGGCACAGAAGCGGAGCTTGAAAATACCGATGCGTTAGCGAATCAAGCCGGTGGCGCGGCAGAAGAAGGCGGTGATTATCGGCCGCCGGCAAGTGACCCGCTGTCCCGCCGTGAAGCCAAGATGGCCGAGCTGAACGAGGCTCGCAAAAAGGAAATGGCTGACCAGCGCCGGGAATACTGGCTGATGAAAAACCCAGAAAGCACCGCTGACGACTATGACGCGATGAAAGCCCGGGAAAATGCGGAGGCCCAGGATGGCGGCGAACAACCTGGCGACCAGCAGGCAGAGGCCGGCGATCCCGCGGAGAAGCCTGTCGATGCCCAAGCTGACCGGCAAGACAAGCCGAAAGGCGCGGGTGGCTGGGAGGAGGTAGACGGCGTTCGCTACAAGACCTTGATGGTCAACGGCGAGCCCAAGCGCATCAGTGAAGAACAGTATGACCGGATGGTCCAGAAGGACATGGCCGGCGATGACAAGTTGCGCCG
>JAGRDO010000070.1:52173-69015 GCA_020447005.1 Paracoccaceae bacterium | reverse complement strand
GTCACTTCTCAGCGGAAATCAACAGAGAACCGCGCTCTAGCTGCGGTCGTTGGCTTAACGAGGGACGCACCGCTTTGCCTCGTCGCGGGCGGCATTGAGACCCGCGCCCCGCTTCGCTTCTCCTTAAGCTCCACGGGTTTGGATGTCAGAGACGCCCTTGCACGAACTGCACAGGCGGACCCTGACGGTATCGACCGACCAGAACGGCGAGCTGCACCGGATGCAGAGTCGCCAACCGACAGACCTGACCACGCGGGGCAGGTCGCCGCGCAGGCCAGCCAGGACGATCCTGATCTTCTCCTCGGTCAAGCGCTGTTTGCGGGCCTTTCGCTTAATGCCCCTGACCAGTTTGTCAGCGGCGGCCTTCGATGTTCCGCGTTGTCGGGAAAACGGTCCCCCGGACCGTTTTCTGATCCTTCGCCATCGTGTTCATCTTCGCTCCATAATGGCTTCGATGAACCAGAACCGCAGGCCCGTGCAGCGAAATCCTCCGTTGCTCAAACCCCGAAATCTATCCGGTAGGTGCCGACGTCAGACACCCGGCCAATCTCAGAAAGAGTGTATTTACCTCAAGTCAGTCAACATAAGACGGCATCCTGCGGGCATAAGTGGAGCATAATTGGGCAAGTCTAATTTTGGTTTGCCGAGCCGAATTGCGGACGTCTCCAAGGCTAGATGCCAAGGACGGCTGAGTGCCGGCCTGTGTCGTGGCGCTGGCGGAAGCAACCGCATACACCCGGTTTCATTTGGGGGGGAAGCCGACCGACACCTTGAAAAGTTGACAGAGGCATGCACCGTCCTCAGAATGACCGGATTGAACTCTCGACGAAGACTGAAACGCGGTCGGTGACCCGTGAAACAAGCGAGGGGTTGTGCGCGAACAAACAATTCGATTTCTGAGTGTCCTTGCAATTACGTTCCAGATTACGATCCAAATCGGCGGGTGGGTCGTTCCGACCGCAGCTGCCGGTGCGCAGGACGGCGTGGAGCAGGACATGGCAACCGCGCTTAAGCTTGCGTCGCTGCTCAGATCCGCCCGGACCGTCATCGCGTCGAACCAGGATCTGATCAACGATCCCGTCGGCGGCGACAAGGGTCTGGACGGAGATTACGTTCTGACCTTGGCGACTAAGGCCTTTCTAGAGGCGAACGGCACAGAGCCGCTCTATGACGGGCAGGACGCACGCGAGGCGCGGCTGCTTTCGGCCCAGATCACGGCCATCCAGGAAGTGATGGCGGCCAACCAAGCGACGATCAATCAGGAAGGGGTGGGTTTCAAGGGCTTCGTCCCCGCGGTGTTCGGGCGGCTTGTCAACGAACGCTTCGCCGAGCTTGTAGGCGACGAGGCGGTGATCAAGGTCACGGCCCCGCCCGAGCTGATCCGAAACCGCAAGGCCAGGCCCGACGAGTGGGAGACCGAGATTATCCGCGCCGAACTGGCCGCGAAGGACTGGCCGAAAGGGCAGGTCTTTACCGCCGAAGCCGAACACGATGCAAAGCCCGCATTTCGGGTGCTTGTGCCGGAGTATTACAGCGAGGGGTGCCTTGCCTGTCACGGCGAACCGAAAGGCGAGATCGACGTGACCGGCTATCCCAAGGAAGGCGGCAAGCTCGGCGATCTCGGCGGTGTCATCAGCATCAGCCTTTTCCGCTGAAATGAGGCCGTTCTTCCCGGATCACAATGGGCGTTCGGGTTTTGACGCGGACGGACGCGATCAGCATGGCTAGGTTTTCGATCCTCGCCCGTCTGGTATTCCTGTCGGCTGTGCTGCTGGCGTTTCTGATTGCGACGAATGCACTCTTGTCTGCCCGGCTGTCGCGCAATGCCGAGGCGATTTCAGAAGGCACGACCGCCATCGGCATTCTGACCCACGCCAATGCCGCGAGCACCCATTTCGGCGAATTGAAGTACTGGCTGTCGGACCTGTCTGTCAGCCTGCTGATGCGCTCGGAGCAGAACGCACTTGCCGCGCACGCGGCGCTGGAGACGGAACTGGCCCTGCTGGAACCGGTGGCGGCTGACCATGTCGTGGTCATTCGCGATGAGGTCGAAGGGCTTCTGGAACAGTCCTTCCTGGCGGTCGATGCCTATACCGAAGACCAGCGGGTTCTCGGCAACTCTCTGGTCGCGAAAGGGCAGCAACACATTCGCCGGGTCGATGCGGAACTCGGCGCGCTGGTGTCCGAACTTGAAGTCGAAGCCCAGGCCAAAAGCGATGCCGCCCATGCCGAGGCCGAGAGCGCGGTTCGGCTGTCGAACTGGATCGTCATCGCGGCCGGGATGGTCGGCCTGTTGCTGACCCTGCTGATCGTCGGGTCGATCACATCGCCGCTTCGGCGGCTGCTGGTTGCGATGAAGGAGATCACCGGCGGCAATCTCGCGGCCAAACTTCCGAAGCCCGGTCGTGACGAGATAGGCGCGATGACGGAGACGCTGGGCCTCTTCCGCGACAGTCTGGCCGAGCGCGAACGGCTGGCGGCCGCGCAGGAAGCCGCGGACCGCGAGGTCAAGCGGATGCAGGTTCAACTGACCGAGGCGATCGAAGCGATCAGCGAGGGCTTTGCGCTGTTCGATGCAGAGGACCGCCTGGTGATCTGCAACGAACGCTACCGGCAGATGTATTCCCGGATCGGTTTCGACATCACGCCGGGTTGCCGCTTTGCCGAGATCACCGAACATGTGGCCAAATCGGGTATCGTCGATGATGACGCGCCGGATTGGCAGGCCCGGCGCATCGCCCAGCATCGCAATCCCGAAGGCCCGTTCGAACAGAAGCGCAGCGACGGAAGCTGGATGAAGATCAGCGAACGGCCGACCGAAGCGGGCGGGATCGTCGGTGTCTTCACCGACATCACGGAGGCAAAGGCGCGCGAGGCGCAGTTGCAGGAACTGGTCGAAAGCCTCGCCGAGGCGCGAGACGTCGCCTTGCGGGCGACGACCGCCAAGAGCCAGTTCCTCGCCAATATGAGCCATGAGATCCGCACGCCCATGAACGGTGTCATCGGGATGAGCAATCTTCTCATGGATACAGACCTGTCGCCGGAACAGATGGATTTCGCCCGGACGATCAACGAAAGCGCCGAAAGCCTGCTGACGGTGATCAACGACATCCTCGATTATTCCAAGGTCGAGGCAGGCAAGCTGGAACTGGAACGGCAATCCTTCAATCTGCGTGATTGCGTCGAAGGTGCGCTCGACCTTGTGGCGATGACGGCGGCGCGGAAGGGGCTGGATCTGGCCTATTACATCGAGCCGGGCGTGCCCGAGACCATCGTCTCGGACGTCACACGGCTCAGGCAGGTCCTGCTCAACCTTATCAACAACGCAGTCAAGTTCACCGAAAAGGGCGAGGTCGTGCTGACGGTCGCCCCCGAAGCGCCAGCCGACGCCGACGGGCAATGCCGGATTCTTTTCACTGTGCGCGACACCGGGATAGGAATTCCCGCCGACCGGCTCGACCGGCTGTTTCAGTCCTTTAGTCAGGTCGATGCAACCACGACGCGGCGCTATGGCGGAACCGGGCTCGGCCTTGCGATCAGTCAGCGGCTGGTAGATCTTATGGGCGGCCGGATCTGGGTGGAAAGCACGCCGGGCGAGGGCACAACATTCCACTTCACCCTGTCCGCTCCGGTGGGGCAGGCGATCGGCGCGGTCGACCTGAACGAGGCCCGACCCGATCTGGAAGGCAAGCGGGTTCTGATCGTCGATGACAATGCAACGAACCGGGTGCTTCTGTCCCGGCAGACGGCAAGCTGGGCGATGGAGCCGGAATGCGAAGATGAGCCGGACGCAGCGCTTCGTCGGGTGGCGGCGGGCGAACGGTACGACGTGGCGATCCTCGACATGCACATGCCCGGAATGGACGGCGTCGATCTGGCGCAAAAGCTGCGCGGTACTGCGGCGGGCAGGGACCTCCCGCTGATCCTTCTCTCTTCTCTCGGCCAGTCGATGGATCACAGCCCAGACGAGCTTGCAAAGGCGGACTTCGCCGAAGTCCTGGCCAAGCCGATCAAGCCATCGCCGCTTCTGAACGCGCTTGTCAGCCTTTTCGCGGGCCGACCGATCCGCGTCATCGACCGTGCCCAGCGCAAGAAGCCGGTCTTTGATGAGAAGCTGGCCGAAAAGCTGCCCCTGCGCATTCTTCTGGCCGACGACCACACGACCAACCAGAAGCTTGGGCGGATGATCCTGAAGCGTCTGGGCTACACCTCCGACATAGCCGGTAACGGTCTTGAAGTGATCGAAGCCGTGGCGCGCCAGTCTTATGACGTCATCCTCATGGACATAGAGATGCCCGAGATGGACGGGATGGAGGCCACGCGCCGCATCATTGCCGACTATCCTGAACACAGGCGCCCGAAGGTCATTGCCGTGACCGCCAATGCGATGGACGGCGACCGCGAAAAGTTTATCGCCGCAGGGATGAGCGATTATGTCAGCAAGCCGATCCGTGTCGATGCACTGGTCGAAGCCCTGCAGTCCTGCTGCGGCGAAAAGGCGAAGGAGGCAGCCAATATGGCCAATCAGGAACCGGCCGCGGTGTTCGACCCGGCGGCACTGGATACGCTTCTCGACACGATCGGCGGCGACCGCGAAGCTTTGCGCGAACTGATCGGGAGCTTTCTCGATGAGGGGCCGGGCCTGATCGCCCGAATGGAGGCTGCGGCGAAAGCAGGCGACGCGACAGGCCTGCGGCACGCTGCCCATACGATGAAATCGAGCGCGGCGGATTTCGGGGCGATGGAGCTTTCGCGGCTCTGCCGGACTCTGGAGGCAATGGGGCGCGACGGCGACACTGCAGGTGCGGCCGTTTTATCGGAACGTGCGACGGCAGCGTATACCGAGGCGCAAGAGAGACTGCGCAAAGCGATGGACGGCTGAGGGAGGCGAGGGGAAGATGGGGAAGCAACAGGGACGCGTGCTTGTGGTCGACGACCACAAGCCAAACCGGATGAAGCTGGCGCTCGCCGTCCGGAACCTCGGTCATGAAGTCGAAACGGTCGAGGGTGGAAAACAGTGTCTCGAAGCCCTGAGGCGAGAGCGCTTCGACATCGTTCTCCTCGATATCTTGATGCCTGAAATGGACGGGTTTCAGGTGCTTGGAGAAATCAAGGCCGACCCGGCGCTGCGTGATATTCCGGTCATCGTCATCTCGTCGCTGGACGAGACCGATGATGCGGTTCGCGCGATCGAACTCGGAGCGGATGACTTTCTGACAAAGTCCTTCAACCCTGTTCTTCTCAAAGCCCGGGTCGGGGCCGGGCTTGAACGCAAGCGGCTTCGCGACACGGAACTGGAATATCTGCATCAGGTTGACCGCCTTGCCGCTGCCTCGGGCATCGTCGAGGGCAAGGGATTCGACCCCGCGCGTCTTGGCCTGGACGATATCGCCGCCCGGGATGACCGGTTGGGCAACCTCGCTCGGGTCTTCCTGGAAATGGCAGGCGAGGTTTACCGGCGCGAGCAGAACCTTCGGATGCAGATCAGCCTGCTGAAAGGCGGCATGCTGTTGATGCTGCTTGGGGCGAGTTGGGGGCTTATTCCCTCGCTGTCACGGATCATCATGGTCGATGGTCTGAACCCGCTCGGGGTCGCCTTCTGGACCCTTGGACTGAGTGCCACGCTGATGATCGGTGCGTCGGTCCTGACGGGCCGATATCCCAGTAGGGGCGCGGAGGAAGTGAAACGATACCTGATACTCGGCCTGGTCGGCGGCGTTCTGCCGCAGATATTCCTGTTCTGGGTCGCGGCCAGTGTCCCGGCCATGATCATCGCGATCATCCTCGCGGCGGAATCCTTCATCGTCTTCGTCCTCGCGGCTTCAATGGGACTTGAGGCACCCAGTCTCAAGCGCTTCGTGGGCCTGAGCCTCGGGCTTGGCTGCGTCGTTCTGATCATGGTGCCCGGCAGTGAAGTCACCGGCGTCGACAACTGGGTCTGGATACTCGTCGCCCTGGCGGTTCCGTTTTGTTACGCGATCGAGGATATCGTCATCGCGGCGCTGCCGGAACGCGATGTCGATATTCTTGGCGCCGCCACCGGCATCACAATCGCCGCTGCCCTGATCCTGGCGCCCGTGACGCTGGCGACGGGCTCGTTCATCTCGGTGGACGAAGCGTTGGCTGGCTATGGCTGGGCGTTCCTTATGATCGCCGGCCTGAGCGCTTTTGCGACTGTGCTGCTTGTCTATACGATCCGCACCACCGGCGCAGTCTTCGCCAGTCAGGCGGGCTATGCCATGACGGCCGGGGGCATTCTCTGGAGTGTCTTGCTGCTCGACGAGCAGATGACCCTCTGGATTTGGGCGGCGCTTGCATGCCTGATCTCGGGGCTGGTTTTGGTGATGCCGAAACAGGACGAAACGACGGAGGCCGGCAGTCAACGGCCCATGCCGGACAAGGTCGCAGGCGTTGCGGATGGCCGGCAGCCCACGGCACCCGGCGCATAAGGAAACTCTGCCGCGACCGCAATTGCGATGGTAGGAACAGGACCACTAGCGCGGCGCGCTTTGCGCGGTAAGCCACCGGCATAACGATGCGCCGAAGCGGTCACACGCGCCGAGACGGGCCGCACCTCGCATATGCATGAGGGTGCACAATTGTGCCCCTCGCCATGCGGTACAGGCGGGGCCGCACCTGCCATCATCGGCGTGCGACGATCCCTGCCGCTCGTAGACAGCGTGACTACAAGAAACGGACCGGGTGTTCAGCCCTGCCATCTGGCGGTTCGGATCGACGATGAATCTGTCCGGCTCTGAAATTGCAGATATATTCGTAGGGCGTGAAGCCGCTGAGGGTCTTGAGCCTGCGAGCAAAGTTGTAAGCGGCCATGAAGTCTTCGAGGTGGCCGCGAAGCTGATTATGGCCCTCGCAAGCGAAGCGTTTCACTGTCGCGTCCTTGATCGTGCGGTTCATCCGCTCGACCTGGCCATTGGTGGTCGGGTTTCGTCGATCCCGTTTCTCCACCGAATTCGACGCTGGGTTCGCTTCCGTCTTTCGTTTTCCAGGTGGATCGTCCAGGGGGGGCGATGTGTCTGCCGACGCCAATCTATTCGGCCAATGAGTCCTCGGTAATGGATGACGTGCGACGCAGCGCTTCCATCCGTTTGATCCGCCCGCGTGAGGACTTGGCCAGCCGCGCCGTGATGGCGGCGATAAGCGCTTCGGTCTGTGCCACGGCTGGCAACATGGTGTCAAACGGCGAAGGGCCTTCCACTGGCGCAGTCAGCACGACGTCAGCCTGCTGCACGATCGGGGATTTCCAGCGGTCGGTGAACAATACGATCCGCGCCCCCTGTGCCGCAGCGGTCCGGGCAAAGTGGATCGTGTCTATCTGATAGCGGCGAAAATCATAAGCGATGACCAAGTCGCGCTTGCCAAGATCGAGGAGCGCATCGACCTGATCCGAACGTGAGCCGTTCAACCAATAGCAATCGGGGCGCAGTTGCCGCAGGTGCGACCACAGCATCCCGGCCAGATAGCCCGAGAACCGCCCGCCCAGGCAGTGGACCCGCAGCCCCGGATCGGCGGCAAGCGCGGCGGCCGCTTCGAAATCTGCCGGTGGTACCATGGTCATCGCCGCTTCCAGGGCAAGTGCCCCCGCATGCAGTACTTCCTGATAAATCCCGTCTCGTGGCTGTGTGCCCTTGCCTGCGTCAAGCATCGACAAAGGCGAGCTCATGCGCTCCTGTACCTCGTCCAGCAGGACCTTCTGGAAATCAGCATAGCTTTCAAAGCCCATGCGCGACACGAAGCGCACCACTGTCGGATTGGACACCCCAGCTGCCGTTGCAAGATGCGCCACCGTGTTCAGGCCTGCTGTGGGATAGTTCGACAGCAATGTTCGCGCCACTTTCAGGTCTGCGCGGGTCAAGGCAACGCTTCCGTCGGTTAAGCGGCTTCTTATCTCCATATGCACCGTTATCCTTCGTTAAGCAGGGCTTAGTACCTCTCTTCAGACTAGTAACAGTTGTTACATATGTCAATTAATGGGCCTAATTCGAAACAAAGTTGACATACAGATTCGAATCCCGCAACGTGCGGAGAGTTAAGTTGCATCGCTTGCACCCGTGAGTGGAGAGGGCAGAACTGATGCCGCGTTTCGGAAAGAGCGCCCGGATGGGCGCAGCGCTTTTTGCCCCACCCTTGGGCGCGGCGCGTCTGTCCGCCGAAATGGAGCTGATCGCGTCGGTAGTGCAACCTTATGGTCGCCCCCGTCGCGGATGCGTGGATGGCCGGAACACAACGGCGCCATGACGCTTCTGCCGACGCGATCACGGGCCGCGCCCGGCAGGTTGCGACTGCCAGTCTGATTGTCAAATTCGGGGATACTCACATGGAAAGTGCACTGAAAGCCGTTTTGGACGTCATCGACGCGGACAAGGACCATGTGGTCGCCCTGACTCAGGAGCTTGTGCGCATCCCGTCCGTCAATCCCAAGTTTCAGTCCGAACAGGGGTTGAACCGCGAAGGTGACGTGCAGGACCGGATCGAGGATGAGCTACGTCCCCTTGGCTTTGCCATGGATCGCTGGGACGCACTTGAAGGCAGACCCAACCTGGCCGGCGACCTGCCCGGCACCGAAGAAAAAAGCATGATCCTTTGCGGACATGTCGACGTGGTTCCCATCGGCAATGCAAGTGGATGGGCGCGCGAGCCGTTCGGCGGACAACTGGAAGATGGTCGGGTCTGGGGGCGAGGCGCGGTGGATATGAAAGGCGGTGTTGCGGCATGCATCTCTGCCGCCAGAGCGATCCGAAAGGCTGGGGTCGAACTGGAAGGCCGTCTGTCAATCCACACTGTTGTTGATGAAGAAGCCGGAGGGTTCGGTGCCATTGACATGGTGAATCGTGGAAAACTGGCCAGAAACGCGATCATCGCGGAACCCACTTGGGGTGACGTAATTCCTGCCGAGGGCGGGTTGAGTTGGGTCAGGGTCACGATCTTCGGCAAACAGGCCCACGCGGGCTGGCGGTTCAATTCGATCTGGCCCCAGCACGACACGCCCGGGCGTCTGGAGCCGGGGGTCAACGCCATCGAGTTGGCCAACCGGTTTCTCAGTTCTCTGCGGGATTTCGAAGCAAGTCGTTGCCGAAACAACAACCATCCGCTTCTGCCGGCCGGTCTGGCCACGATCAACCCGGGGACTATCATGGGCGGCGCCGGAATGGGTCCCGATGGCAACCCGGCGGTCATGACCAATGCGGCCATGATCTCGGATGTCGTAACCATGGTGCTTGATTACAAATTCATGCCTCAGGAAGACTTTGAGGATGTGAAGCGCGCATTCGAGAGTTTTGTCCATCACTTCGCCTCGATGGATCCTTGGATGCGGGAAAACCCACCCCGGATCGAGTGGAATTTGTGGGGGCTGTATTTCCCGCCGATGAATACACCTGTCGATCATCCGCTGACGCAGTCGGTATTTTCGCGGGCAGCCCAAATTCAGAAAAAGAAACCCTGCATCAAGGGGTTCGAAGCGGTCTGTGATGCCGCGCACTATGCCGGCAAACGCGTGACGCCAATTCTCTACGGGCCGAGCGGAGACGGTTTTCACGGCAACAACGAATGTGTCGATGTCGAGAGCCTGATCGAAACGACCAAGGTGATAGCGGCCAGCGTCATCGACATGTGCGGCATCAAGTAATCGGAAACTCATGGAGAGGAACGAAAATTATGAAGCGAAGAACTCTGATAAGCACTGTGGCGGCGGTCATTTTGACTTCGACGGCGAGCATGGCAGCCGCAGATGTCGTCAAAATCGGTGTGCTCGCGCCAGTTTCGGGAAAAGCGGCGGCTGACGGCCAGGAAATGGTCAATGGAGCGCAATTGGCCGTTGACGAACTGAACGCCGCCGGCGGCGTCGCGGGTCACACGTTCGAACTTATCGTTGGGGATGTCGGTGACGGGACGACCGACGCGGTTGCCACGGCAGCCGAACGTCTGCTGGGCGATCGCGACACCGGCGCAATCCTGACCGGATACGCTTCGGGCTCGAATTTCGAGATCGAGATGATGGCTGAGCAGGATATGATCTACATGATCGCGGGCAACTCGGCCCAGACGGAAGGGATTATTGCGCCCCGGCCGGATGATTTTCCCACTGTCTGGTCGCTGACCCCATCCTATGCGGGTTACAATACGGAAATCGTGCCCGTGATCGAGGGGCTGGCGGCCGATGGCAAACTGGATCTTCCGAACAGAAAAGTCGCCATCATCTCTTCCGACAACCCCTATTCCAAGGGCATTGCCGACGGCATGGTAGCCAGCTTCACCGCAGCCGGTTGGGAGGTTACCGTCAACGATCTGGTGCCGTTCGGCGAAATCAACGATTGGCGGGGCTTCCTTGCAAAGGTCCGGCAGGATCCGCCGGCAGTGCTGATCAACACGGATTATGTGTCTGCGAATGCCGCGCTCTTCGTGTCGCAGTTCAACGAAGACCCGACCAAAAGCCTGGTTTTCATCCAATACGCGCCGTCAGTGCCAGAATTTCTTGATCTGACCAAGGAACAGTCATCAGGAATTGTCTACAACCTGCTGGGGGGTGTGCTGAACACACCGACCAACCCCCGGGCCGGTGAAGTCATTGCCAAATATGAAGCCGCTTACGGAAATGCGCCGGGCACCTATGGCCCCTCTCTGTACGAGCAGGTGTATATTTACGCCGCCGCCTTGGGGCAGGTTGGTGATCCGTCCGACCGGCTCGCCATCGGAAGCGCCATCGGTGCCTCGTCGACCCAGACCGCATTGGGCGTGATAAAATTCGATCCGGCAACGCATCTGGCCGTGCAGTCAAACGATGGTGTTCCTCTGCAGTTCTACCAGATCCGCGATGGCGAGCGGATACTCTTCTATCCGCCAGTTTATGCCACCGGTGAGTTCGAACAGCCGGCGTGGATGCACTAGGCAATACAGCGGGCCGCGGAAAATTGCGGCCCGCACTAACAGGAGAGAGGCAATGGCCGGAAACATCCTTGAAGTCCGAAATCTGACAAAGTCGTTTGGCGGGCTCAAAGCCGTCAATGACCTGACTTTCGACGTCAAGGAAGGTGAACTTCTGGGCATTGCCGGCCCGAACGGATCGGGCAAGAGCACACTTTTCAATGTAATGACCAAAATCCCGTTCGGCCCAACTGGTGGAGAAGTGGTTTTTGGCAACCAGCGGATCGACCGGATGCCGCCGCATCGCATCGCGGCTTTGGGTTTGGCCCGCACGTTCCAGAAAGATGCGGAATTTCCCGATCTAAGCGCCCGCGAAACGGTGGCGCTTGCGGCGGTCTACGGGCGCAAGCTGTCGCGAGCGGGGGCAATGGCCGCTACTGAAGAGCAACTCCACGCCGTCCAGTTCGACCCCGCCCGCGCAGACATGCCGACCACCGAGCTGTCGGTTTTTGACCGCAAGCAGCTGATGATCGCGTCGGCATTGGTGATGCAGCCCAGGGTTCTGATGCTCGATGAACCGGCATCGGGGTTGACCCGGCCCGAGATCACGGCGCTGGACGCGCTGTTGTGCAAGATCGCCGCTTCGGGCGTCACCATTATGCTGATCGAGCATGTTCTCAGCCTGCTTCTTTCGGTTGCACAGCGGTTAATCGTTCTGAATCAGGGATCATTGCTGGCTGAGGGCGACCCGCAGACCGTGATCAAGAACCCCGCAGTGGTCGAAGCCTACTTGGGAGGGCGCGCGGCATGAGCCGGTTTCTTGAGGTCGAAGGTATGACCGCAGGCTATGGCGCCGTTACCGTTCTGCGCAACATATCCCTTTATGTGGATCACGGCGAGAATGTGGGGCTGTTCGGCCCGAACGGCCACGGAAAAACGACG
Organism: Paracoccaceae bacterium; assembly: GCA_020447005.1. Lineage (GTDB taxonomy): Bacteria > Pseudomonadota > Alphaproteobacteria > Rhodobacterales > Rhodobacteraceae > Albidovulum. Next base: position 57,192 of record JAGRDO010000070.1, on the reverse strand, counting down.
CTGCTTCGAACTCTTTCCGGGCTGATGCGGGCCGCGATGGGCAAGGTTCGTTTCGATGGGCAGGACATCAGCCGCGCACGCCCATGGGAAATCGTCGGGCTGGGGATGGTGCAAGCGCAGCAAGGCAACACGCTGTTCGGAGAGATGGAGATTGCCGAGACGCTTGAATTGGCTGCTTTCAACCGGCGCGCCAGAGAAAAGGCCGCGGCCAATCTCGATCGTATCTACACGCTTTTTCCGCGGCTGGCTGAACGCAAGAGACAGAAGGCCAAAACACTGTCCGGGGGAGAGCGTCAGATGCTTTCCATCGGAGCCGCACTGATGTGCGCACCACGCTTGTTGCTTCTGGATGAGCCCACTCTGGGCCTGTCGCCCCGCTTGAAAGAGGAACTGGCCGAGGCGCTGCGGGCAATCTCGCAAGACGTCCCTTTGGTGGTTGTCGAACAGGATGTGGAATTGCTTCTCGCGCTATCCAACCGGCTCTATCTGATCGAACACGGAGAGGTTCAGCGCGAAATCGGCAAGGACAACGCGCCGGATCATCAGGAAATAATGGACATGTATTTCGGAGAACACGCCTGATGGACACGCTGATCTCCACTTTGCTTTCGGGTGTTGTCCTCGGTGCGCTCTATGCGCTGATGGCCAGCGGGCTGAGCCTGGTCTGGACGACGCTCGGGGTGTTCAACTTCGCCCATGGCGCGCTGATGACGATAGGCGCGTTCGTCGCCTGGACTGTCAGTGAGGCTGTCGGACTGGGCCTTCCGGCGGGGGTGGTCGCCGGTGTGGCCTCTGCAGCCCTCCTAGGCGTGGTCGTCGAATATCTGCTCATTCGGCCCTTCTATGGGCGGCCCAATATGCTCTTGATCACTGTGATGACGACACTGGCCGGAATGATCATCCTGGAAAAGGGTGCCCAGATGATCTGGGGCGCGCGTCTCAAACAATTACCCCGCCTTATCGACGGTGAGGTTAGCATATTCGGTGCGGTGATCTCGGCGCATGAAGCGCTGATCATCGTGGTTGCGCCCCTGATCCTGCTGGCGCTGTGGCAATTTACTACACGCACATATCTTGGGCGCAGCCTGCGCGCTGTCGGGCAGAACCAAGACGCGGCGGCGTTACTTGGGATCAACGTATCGTTCACCTTCGCACTCGCTTTCGGGTTGGGGGCAGCGCTGGCTGGGCTGACCGGTGTGCTTCTGGGGGGCATCAGGTTTATCACGCCTAGTCTTGGCGCAGAACCGTTGGTCAAGGCGATGATCGTCGTGATCTTCGGTGGCCTCGGATCGTTGGGTGCAACCGTTGGGGCGGCCTTTGTCATCGGCCTGGCTGAAGCGTTTCTTGTGCTGACCCTCGGTCTCTACTGGACACCGTTCGCCTTGTTTCTGGGGCTGATAGCTGTCCTCATCTTTCGGCCTAACGGCTTATTCGGGAGAGTGTGAAATGACCCGTGCAAGCCTTCTGTTTGGCGGTCTGTTGGTACTCGCCGTCATCCCCCTGTTTGTTCAGGATAGCTATACCCGCCATCTGTTCATTCTGGCATTCATCTATGCGGTGATCGCGTCGAACTGGGATCTATCGCTTGGCTACGCAGGGTTGTTCAATTTCGGGCACCTCGTCTTTTTCGCCACAGGGGTCTATACAGTGGCCATTGCGGCCAAGACCCTCGGAATTTCACCCTGGCTGGCCATTCCCATGAGTGGCGTCACAGCCGCAATCGCCGGGCTGATAGTTTCGGCGCCGGTGGCGCGGCTGAAGGGGATCTATGTAGTATTGGTGACATTTGCCTTCGGGCAGCTTGTATTGCAGCTGATCCTGAGCCAGTCGCATCTCACCGGAGGGGCCGAGGGCATGGTGAGGATCCCCTATCTGCAGATCGGTGACTACAAGTTCATCAGCGATTTCAAGCTTGGCTACTACTATGTCGCATTGGGGCTTTTGATCGTCTCTACGCTCTATTTGCTGTGGGTGACCAATTCGACCTTCGGAAAATCCCTGTTGGCGGTGCGCGACAATGAAGACTACGCCCGCGCCCGCGGTATCTGGATCACCCGCCAACGTGTTCTCGTTCTGACGCTCAGCGCCATTTTCCCCGGTGTCGCGGGTGGGTTTTTTGCCGCCTATCTCCGCGTGGCTTCGCCTGAAGTGCTGAGCTTTGGCACCCTCAGCCTTGCGTTGTCGATGGTATTGATCGGCGGGGCGGGCACGATCATCGGACCAATCATCGCCGCGTTTTTGCTCATTTTTGCAACCGAAGCCATGGCGGGCATTCGCGGCATGGAAGATGCCCGGTTCCTGATCGTGGCAATCGGCATGATCCTGGTGCTGCGCTTCGCGCCGGGTGGGTTGGCGCAGTTGGTGAGAGCGCCGCGAAAGAAACCCTGAGCCCTTCCGAACCTATGACGACGATGCATTTTGCAAAGTTTGGCACGGTGGGTTTAACCGGCCTGCGAAACCGCTTTGATCCGGGATGCTCTGCATTGACCGAAGATGGCGCGAACCGGTCGACCGGGCTGGTCACGGAAGTAAAAGGCTGAACCCTGGCGGCGTGATGAAGGGCAGATCATCGGCCTTCTGATGTGTCGAGGCATCGGCTCCATTCAGGGTCGATGCATAAGGTACGGCGGTACGTCGTCGCGTAACCCAATACCTGCAGGTCGGCTGAATTTTCCGCCCTGCTATCCCCGAACACTACGTTCAAACCCGGTATCAGAAGTCGAGATTTTCCACGCTCAGGGCGTTTTGCTGGATGAACTCCCGTCGAGGTTCGACGACGTCTCCCATCAACTTGGTGAAAATATCGTCAGCCTCGGCGAGATCGCCGATCTTGACCTGATTGAGCACCCGCGCCGCCGGGTCGAGGGTGGTTTCCCAAAGCTGGTCGGGGTTCATTTCACCCAGCCCCTTGTAGCGCTGAAGGGACAATCCCTTTTCGCCTTCAGAAAGGATTGCCGCCAACAACTCGGTCGGGCCGTGGATCAGTTGCTCGCGGTCCTTGCGTATAAGTCGCGCCAGCCCGCCATAGACTTCCTGCAGCGCCTTGGTGTGCGTCGCAAGCCTTCGCGCCTCGCCGGACCGCAGGATCTGCCCGTCGAGCGTCCGAACCTCTTCCACGCCCCTCAGCGAGCGGGAGAACCGCAATCCGTGGTCCTGGGTCGGTCGGCCGCTCCATCCGCGTTCATACTCTACCGCCACGTCGTCAAGCCGGCGCGCAACCTCTTCGGCCACACCCTGAGCATCAGCGTCGATCCTTCCCGGCATCAGAGCCCCGGCAATCGTTGCCTGTTCCAGGATGTGCATCGGATAGTGCGTCGGGAAGGCCATCAGGCTTTTGCGAACCACCCGTGCCTCTTCCACGACGCGGCTAAGATCGGCGCCGACTAGTTCCTCGCCCGATCCCAGACGCAGGATCGCGCCTTCAACGCCTTGTTGGATCAGGTAATCCTCAAGGGCGGCCTGATCCTTGAGGTAAACCTCGGATTTGCCGCGCGCGACCTTGTAAAGCGGGGGTTCGGCGATAAAGAGGTGCCCCTGTTCGATGAGTTCAGGCATCTGACGGAAGAAAAACGTCAAAAGCAATGTACGGATATGGGCACCATCCACATCCGCGTCCGTCATGATGATGATCTTGTGGTAGCGCAGCTTGTCGAGGTTGAATTCGTCCCGCCCGATCCCGGTTCCCATCGCGGTGATCAGTGTGCCGATCTGGTCGGATGACAGCATTCGGTCGAAGCGGGCCCGTTCGACGTTCAGTATCTTCCCCCGCAGCGGCAGAACTGCCTGGTTCTTGCGTTCGCGCCCTTGCTTTGCGGAACCGCCCGCACTGTCGCCTTCGACAAGGAACAGTTCAGAAAGTGCCGGGTCCTTTTCCTGACAATCGGCCAGCTTGCCCGGAAGCGAAGCGACATCCATCGCCGTCTTGCGGCGCGTCAGTTCCCTGGCCTTGCGCGCTGCCTCGCGCGCAAGGGCGGCTTCGATGATCTTGCCAACGATAACCTTTGCTTCGTTCGGATGTTCTTCGAACCACTCGCCGAGTTTCTCGCCCACCAGGTTCTCGACGGCAGGCCGCACTTCAGAGGAGACAAGCTTGTCTTTCGTCTGGGATGAGAATTTCGGATCTGGCACCTTGACCGACAGCACGCAGGTCAACCCTTCGCGTGCGTCGTCGCCCGTGAATTCCACTTTCTCTCTCTTGGCGATGCCCGACGTCTGGGCATAGCTGTTGATCGTTCGCGTCAGCGCACCCCGGAAGCCGGCAAGGTGTGTGCCCCCGTCGCGCTGGGGAATGTTGTTGGTAAACGGCAGGACCGTCTCGTGATAGCTGTCGTTCCACCACATGGCGACCTCGACCCCGATGCCGCCACGTTCCCCGGAGATGAAGATCGGTTCTTCCATCGCGGCCGTCTTGTGCCGGTCCAGGTACTTGACGAATTCACGAACGCCGCCGTCGTAGAAAAGCTCGGTGCGCTGCAACTCGGCACCACGGTTGTCCTCGAGGATGATCTTCACACCGGAATTGAGGAAGGCGAGTTCGCGCAGGCGCGTCTCAAGCGTCTTGAAGACATAGTCGAGGTTCGAAAAGGTCCCCGTCGGGCTGCTGACCTTGGATGAGGCAAGGAACCGCACTTCGGTTCCCTTCTCGCCGGGGGCCGCATCGCCGACCACGCGCAAAGGTTCGCTGGTCTCGCCTTTTTCGAACCTGGCGTAATGCTCCTTGCCGTTCCGCCAGATCCGAAGTTCCAGCCAGTCCGAAAGCGCATTCACGACCGAAACGCCGACACCGTGAAGCCCGCCTGAAACCTTGTAACTGTTCTGGTCGAATTTCCCCCCGGCATGCAGCTGGGTCATGATGACTTCGGCTGCGGAAACACCCTCGGTCGGGTGCAGGTCAGTCGGGATGCCGCGGCCATTGTCACGGACCGAAACCGAACTGTCGGCGTGAATTCTGACACGCACGAAATCGGCATGACCCGCCAAGGCTTCATCGATGCCGTTGTCGACAACCTCATAGACCAT
>JAGRDO010000070.1:0-52158 GCA_020447005.1 Paracoccaceae bacterium | reverse complement strand
CGTCATCGGTGTCGCCGATATACATCCCAGGGCGCTTGCGGACGGCCTCCAAGCCCTTGAGAACCTTGATGGAATCCGCGCCATACTCGGTCGGTCTTTGTGTCTCGTCGGTCATGCCTGCTCGCATAGGTTATTTCAGCCCAACTTATAGGACGTCCAAAGCCGAATGTCACGTCAATGCCACAAGATTTAGTGGTTGCCAAACGAACGTGCCGGGGTGGTTTCCGGATGTTCGAACCGGGCTGTTTCGACGGCCTATTCGGCTTTGCGACGATGTACGGTGACGCTGGCCGATCACCGCGTCTCGCGTGCCTCGTCGATCAGCATTATCGGAATTCCACCGCGGATCGGAAACGCCAGACCGGCCGCTTTCGAAATCAATTCCTGACGGTCGGGATCATAGCTCAGGCGGGTCTGTGTCACCGGGCAAACCAGTGCCTCCAGCGCACGGCGGTCAACCTTGACTTCGTCACTCACTGCACCACCTCATCCGCACCGCCCCTAAGGTTGAATTCCATCAGCGTCAGCAAGATCTCGCGCCGTCCGGAAAGCGTCTGCGCCTCCAAGAGGGCCTGCTTTTCTTCCGGTTCGAAAGGACATAGCATCGAAAGCGAATTGATCAGCATTTCATCGTCCGCCGCCTTCAGGCTGTCCCAGTCGGTGTCGAGCTTCTGACTTGCGAAGTACCGCGACAGAAGTTTGATGAAACGCGTGCGATCCAGTGAAGGATCCACTTCGCCAGCGGCCCTGTCCCGATCGAAACCGTCCCAATTCACCTCTCCGGTCAGATAAGGTGCAAAACCGGCAAGCGCACTGCCAAGCGTGAACCGCGAAATGCCCAAAAGAGATATCACATAGCGCCCGTCGTCGGTTTCGGAAAACGAAACCACCCGACCCGCGCAACCGATCCTGGCAAGCGTCTCCTTGCCGTTCGCGCCGTGTCGCGTCTGGATCATGCCGATCAGTCGTTCGGGTGTTTTCAAAACCGCATCCAGCATCGCAAGATATCGCGGCTCAAAAATCTGGAGCGGAAGCCGGGCGCGCGGCAAAAGCAGCGCCCCGGGAAGGGGAAACAACGGGATTTTGCCTGGCAGATCGCCACACGGGATCATGGGAACCAGCCTATCGTAGCGCGGTGATTACGCAAAGAGCAGAGAAGAAAGCTTCCGTCTTCCCCTGAGAGCGATCTGATCATTTGGTTTGAGTGCGTCGAAGATCGTGAACAGCTGCTTCTTCGCGGCACCGTCGTTCCAGTCACGATCGCGCCGGACAAGTTCCAAAAGCTCGTCAACCGCGCCTTCGACATTCCCGGTGGCATGAAGCGCTTGCGCCAGTTCGAACCGCAATTGTTGATTTCCCGGCTCTGATTGCACCTGCATTTTCAATTCGGCGACCGGGCCGGCATTTTCCGCCTGCTTCAAAAGCGCGATCTGGGCTCGCGCTGCTTCGATCTCGGTCGATCCGGCGATGGCCGAAGGAACCTGGGCCAGCAACATCTCCGCCTCTTCCCGGTTGCCGATTGCCAGATGCGCCCGCACAAGCCCCCCATACGCGGCCGCATTCTCCGGCTCCTCACCCAGGATCGCCGAGAAAGTCTCAGCGGCGTCAACCGCGGCACCCTCGGCAAGCATCGCTTCCGCCGCCTCAATCGCCTCGCCCAGACCGCCATCTCCGGCCAACCCGGCCAACTTGTCGATAAACGCCTTGATCTCCGAACCGGGGACAGCGCCCTGAAACCCGTCAACGGGTTTGCCCTGCCAAAAAGCGTAGACCGTCGGGATCGACTGGATGCGCAACTGGGCCGCGATCATCTGGTTTTCATCGATATTGACCTTGGCCATCCGGACCTTGCCCTTGGCCGCGGTCACCGCGGCCTCAAGCGCGGGGCCGAGCGTCTTGCAGGGGCCGCACCACGGTGCCCAGAAGTCGACGATCACCGGAACCTCGCGGCTCGCCTCGATCACTTCCTTCAGGAAATCCGCTTCGGTCACGTCGCGGATCAGATCTTTCGCCTGTGCGCCACTCTGCGGCTGGCCGAATTCGAGCATGTTTGCCCCCTAAATATGCAGTTGGCTCCTATATGAGGGCATGGGGCAAAAAGGCCAAGGGGTCAGCGCCGCTGCATGTCGTTTCATCGTGGCACAAATACCTCTTTCCTGCCGCCGGCCAGAGGCTCGGTGGTTCCCTCTATTCGAAAAAGGGGCTGACCTGCGCCACGATCACCGCATTCTCGGCAAGGGCGCGCGCCATCAATTCGTGCTCGTCCGCCTCGATTTCGTGGCCCTGCGCCCTGCGCTCTTCTGCCGTGCCGTAGCCGGTGACATCCAATGGGGCCATATCCGCCTGTTTGAGAACCGCCACGGCCTCGCGCACCGCTTCGTCTTCGTCCACGCCGGATGCATAGACCATCAGCGCAGCCCCGGTTGCCCCTTTGGGCAGCCCGTCACCCGCCTTGCGACCGACCTCGATCACCAGCGTGTAGACTTCCTGCGGGCGTTTCGGTTTCGTGTCGGACATGGGCTACCCTCGTGCGGACAGGAACAAGCGCGGCCTATCACCTTGCCGGCCCGCGGTAAATGCCGGGTCGCGCGAAGTGCCGCTCGCATGAAATGAAAACCCCCGCGGCAGGGCCCCGGGGGTGATCGTCTTTCGCGGGGTGCTGCTGCACTCCGCCAGCAATTCCGGACGCTTCTTAAAGCGCGCCTTCGCGCTGGGCCTTCTTGCGTGCCAGTTTGCGGGCACGGCGGACGGCCTCGGCCTTCTCGCGCGCTTTCTTGACGGAGGGTTTCTCGAAATGCTGCTTGAGCTTCATCTCGCGGAAAACCCCTTCGCGCTGAAGTTTCTTCTTCAGAGCACGAAGCGCCTGTTCGACATTGTTGTCGCGAACGCTGACCTGCATGTGGTTGTCACCACCTTCCTAAGTTAGAGTTGCATTCCGTTGCAGGAGGCGCCCCTATAGCAAAGGCCCCGGGCTTTGTCTACTAGGGGGCTGGATGCGAAAGGGCGCGAACTTGAACCTTGAAACAGCACGGCAAGACATGATGCGGGCGGCCGTGGACCACGCGGTTTTCGACGGCTGGTCTGACGCGACATTTGGCGCCGCCTGCGTTGATGCGGGGGTGGACCCTGACCTTGCCCATGCGCTCTATCCCCGCGGTGCACTCGACCTGGCCGTCGCCTATCATCGGGCAGGCGATGACGCGATGGTCGCAGCGCTGGCTTGCGAGGATATGACAGCGCTGAGGTTCCGCGACAGGGTGGCGCGCGCCATCCGCCTTCGGCTTGAGACTGCAGACCGCGAACTTGTCCGAAGGGGCGCGGCCCTGTTCAGCCTGCCGCAGAATGCCGCCACTGGCGTGGCATTGATCTGGGCAACCTCCGATGCAGTCTGGCGCGCGCTGGGCGACCGGTCGGATGACATAAACTGGTACTCCAAGCGCGCAACGCTTTCCGCCGTTTATTCCACGGTGGTCCTCTACTGGCTTGGTGACGAAAGCGCGGGCTGCTCGGCAACATGGGAGTTTCTGGATCGCCGGATCGACGACGTCATGCGGTTCGAGACCTTCAAGGCAGAGCTGCGCGCAGCCCCCCTTTTGGGAAAAGTGCTGGCCGGACCGATGAAGCTGCTGGGTCGTGTTCATGCCCCCGCCGGCGCGCCGGCTGACCATCCCGGCAAGCAATCGCGGAGTAGGGGCGCATGAAACTTCCCAAGACCATGCGGGCAATCGAGATCGCCAGACCAGGCGGACCGGAAGTGCTTGTTCCGGCCGAGGTTCGCGTGCCCGTGCCCGGCCCGGGCCAGATCCTGATCGAGGTTGCCTATGCCGGCGTCAATCGCCCCGACGCCCTGCAACGCGCCGGGGCCTATGCGCCGCCCCCCTCGGCCTCGCCCCTTCCCGGACTGGAGGCGTCTGGTCGCGTTGCAGCCCTTGGCGCGAATGTCGCAGGCTGGTCTGTGGGCGACCCGGTTACCGCCCTTCTTCCCGGCGGCGGCTATGCCGAATTCGTTGTAACCCCGGCCGCCCATGCCTTGCCGATTCCGGATGGGATCGATCTGAGAGAGGCTGCCTGCCTGCCAGAGACCTGCTTTACGGTCTGGTCCAACGTCTTCATGCGCGGGGGCCTTGCCGCGGGCGAGGTGTTTCTGGTGCACGGCGGAACTTCGGGCATCGGCACGACGGCCATCCAGATCGCGGCCGCCATGGGTGCAAGGGTCTTCGCGACGGCAGGGTCGGATGCGAAATGTGCAGTATGCGAACGCCTCGGTGCCGAGCGTGCGATCAACTATCGGACCGAGGATTTTGTCGAGGTCGTCAGGTCGGCGGGCGGGGCCGATCTGATTCTCGACATGGTCGGCGGCGACTATATTGCCCGGAATGTCCGCGCACTGAGCGATGATGGGCGGCTGGTGCAGATTGCGTTCCTCACCGGCCCCAAGGCCGAGCTGAATTTCGCGCAGGTCATGGCCCGGCGGTTGACGATCACGGGTTCAACCCTGCGCCCGCAAAGCGATCTGGCGAAAGCCAGGATCGCCGCCGAACTGCGCCGCCATGTCTGGCCGCTCGTTTCAAGCGGACGTTTGCGCCCGATCGTGGATTCCGAGTTTCCGCTGGACGCGGCGGCCGATGCTCACCGCCGTATCGAAAGCTCTGATCATATTGGAAAAATCGTTTTGAAAGTCGCCTGACGCGGATGTGAGGCCACGATTTTTTGCGTCGCGCCGTGATGGCACGTGCATCCGGTTGCCTTTTGCGCTATGCTGCAGTGCAGCAAGGGTGCGATGTCAGGAGGCTCCATGCCAGGCAAAGTCATTGCGGTTGCGCAGCAAAAGGGCGGATCAGGAAAAACCACATTGGCGGTCAACCTTGCCGTTGCCGCCAGGCTTCGCGGCTTGTCGGTCGCGCTGCTTGATACCGATCCTCAGGGGTCCTTGGGGCGGTGGTTCATGACGCGGCGTGAACGATTGGGCGATCCAGGCCTTGAGTTTTCGACGTCATCCGCATGGGGCGTGTCTTACGAGTGCGAGAAATTGAAACGATCGGTCGATCTCGTCATCGTCGATACACCCCCCAAGGTCGATGCCGATCTGCGCCCGGCGCTTCGCGAAGCCGATGTGGTGCTGATCCCCGTCGCGTCATCGCATGTCGATCTCTGGGCGACGGAGGGTGTGCTTGATCTGGCTGCGCGGGAACACAAGCCCAGCTGGCTGGTTCTGAACCGAACCCGGTCGGGAACGCGGCTGGGCGAAGAAGTGGCGGCAGCCGCGGCCGAACTGACCGCAGGTGTTGCCGAAGCCCGGCTGGCGAACCGGGTCGTCTATGCCGAAACACTGGGGCAGGGGCTGGGCGCGATGGAGGCAGGGCGCAATCCCGCCGGTGGCGAAGTTGCGGCGCTTTTGACCGAGGTTCTGCGGCTTCTCGACATCTGACATCCCGCGATAACCGGTTTACAGTTAACGGGCGGAACGCGATAGTTGGCGCATCGCCGCCAGAGCAGGAGAGGGCCAATGCCGAAGATTTCGAGCGATTTCAGCGGTCAGACGGTGATCACCACTTTCGAGATGACGCCTGGCACCGCTCAGGATCTTATGGATGAATTGAAGGACGCCTATGAGTCATTCATCCGCCACCAGCCGGGTTTTATCGGTGCCGGCTTGCATATGAACGACGCGCAGACCCGGATTGCCAACTATTCTCAATGGCGGGACCGAAAGGACTTTCAAGCGATGCTGCGCACCCCGGAAATGCGGACCCGCAACCGCCGGATTTCCGCGCTCTGCTCGCGGTTCGAACCGGTTATGTACGAGGTTGCAGAAGCTTTCTGAGGCGTCGATCGGGTGCACAAGGTGCGGTTGCCGCAGCAGGGACAATCGCCTTGTCCTGTTAAACGCCCGCAATAATCACCTTCGTTTTCCAGGCGTGACATTTTGCGCCCAGCGCCGCCGGCAGCGGAATGTCGGTCACGATCTGGTCAACTTCTGAGAGCGACGCGATCCTTACGGGCGCATTTCTTTCGAGTTTCGAGTGGTCTGCCACGACACAGGTTGCACGTGCCTGACGCAGAATTGCCCGGCTGACCCGGACCTCCTGAAGGTCGTAGTCCAGAAGATCGCCGTCGGCATCTATCGCCGATGTGCCGATCACCGCGCGATCGACCTTGAAATGCGCGATCGCTTCGGTGGTCAGATCGCCCGTCAGCCCGCCGTCGCTGCGCCGCAAAACGCCGCCCGCGACGATCACATCGCAGCTGTCATTGCCGGCGAGTATGGACGCAACATTCAGGTTGTTCGTCACCACGGTCAGATTTCGGTGCCTGACCAATGCGCGGGCCACAGCCTCGGTCGTGGTTCCGATGTTCAGAAAGACCGAACTGTTGTCAGGTATTTCTGCGGCACAAACCCGCGCGATGGCCACTTTCGCATCGGCATTGAGCAATCGCCGTTCCTCATAACCGATATTGACGACCCCGGCACGCAGGACAGCACCGCCATGAACGCGGTCGAGCTTTCCCGCATCGGCCAGTTCCCCCAAGTCGCGCCGGATCGTCTGCAACGTGACGCTGAAGCGATGTGCCAGATCGTCCACCCCGACCCGGCCTTCGGCGCGGGCGATCTCAAGGATTTCGCTTTGCCTGAAACTTAGTGCCAATGGATCTGCTCCTTCGCGATCATGCAGATGGGGTCACCTGCGAAATTGCGACCGATCCTGTTCGTTTTCATCCATAACGAAGAAAATAGAAAGCAAATATTGACATATCGCGCATCGCGGCGCGATAAAACTGAGTATTTTCTGGAGAACTCCCTGTGGTATCCGAACCCGCACTCGAGCATGCCTATGACCTTTTCATAATCGGTGGCGGCGTGAATGGCGCGGGTATCGCGCGCGATGCCGCCGGGCGGGGGCTTTCCGTCGTGCTTGCCGAGAAAGGCGATCTTGCGCAGGCGACCTCGTCGGCGTCTTCAAAACTGTTTCATGGCGGATTGCGCTATCTGGAATATTTTGAATTGCGGCTGGTCCGCAAGGCGCTGGCCGAGCGCGACACGCTGTTGCAGGCGATGCCGCATATCAGTTGGCCGATGCGGTTTGTGCTGCCGTATCATTCGGGCATGCGGTTCGAATCGACCACTCCGGCCTCTCGGTTGTTGACGATGATGATGCCCTGGATGAAGGGGCGCCGGCCGGCCTGGATTATCCGGTTTGGGTTGTTTCTCTATGACCATCTGGCGGGGCGCAGCATCCTGCCGGGTACAAAGACGCTGAACTTGCGCCAAGACCCGGCAGGGGCCGCGTTGAAACCGGAATTTGAACACGCCTATGAGTATTCTGATGGATGGGTGCAGGATTCCCGGCTGGTCGTGCTGAACGCGCGGGATGCGAAGGAACGCGGCGCCCGCATTCTGACACGGACAACCGTCACCGAGGCGCGCCGGGTCGCCAATCACTGGGAGGTCACGGTGCGGGCCAATGGCCGCACCAGAACCTACCGCGCGCGGCTTCTGGTCAATGCCGGCGGTCCGTGGGTTGAAAACATCGTCCGCGATGTCGCACATCTTACCCCGAAAGCGCATATCCGACTTGTCCGCGGATCGCATATCGTGACCCGCCAGCTTTTCGATCACGATCGGGCCTATTTCTTTCAGGGAACAGACGGGCGCATCATCTTCGCGCTGCCCTATGAAGAGGGGTTCACGCTGATAGGCACGACCGACCAGGACCACCATGGCGATCCATCCGCCGTGTCGTGCACCGATGCCGAGGTCGACTATCTTTGCGAATTTGCGTCCCGGTATTTTGCCCGTCCTGTCACGTCCCGCGACGTCGTCTGGCGCTTTGCCGGGGTGCGGCCGCTTTACGACGACGGCGCTCAGAATGCATCTTCGACAACGCGTGACTACGTTCTGACGACAAATACCGATGGCGCGCCCATGCTGAACATCTTCGGCGGCAAGATCACGACCTATCGCCGCCTTGCCGAAGACGCCATGGACAGAATCATCCCGTTGATCGGTGGCAAATCCGAAAAATGGACCGCCCGTGCGCCGTTGCCGGGCGGGGACTTCGCTATTGGCGATGCTCCGCGTCTGGTCGAAGAATTGGCCGCACGCTTTCCCTTTCTTGGCGCGCCGACCTGTCGGCGCCTGGTGCGCAACTATGGGACAGAGGCCCGGCTTGTCTGCGGAGAGGCCGCAAGCGAAGCCGATCTGGGGCACCATTTCGGGGCGGGGCTTTATGAATGCGAGGTTCGGTGGCTGATGGAAAAGGAATTCGCGCAAACCGCCGAGGACATCGTCTGGCGTCGCACGCGTACCGGGCTGCGTCTGACACCAGAGGAAATCGCCAGTCTCGATGACTGGATCAAATCGGAGGCATCGGTATGAGCCACGTTCTGGCCTTCGATCAGGGAACGACGTCAAGCCGCGCAATCCTCTTCGACGACAAAATGCGCGTTGTCGCCAGCGCCCAGCGGGAATTTCGTCAACATTACCCTGCATCGGGTTGGGTTGAACACGACCCCGAGGATATCTGGAGCACAGTCCTTGAGACCGGTCGCGAAACTCTGGCCAAGGCCGGGATCGTTCCGTCCGGCATCGCCGCAATCGGAATTACAAATCAGCGGGAAACGACGCTTGTCTGGGATCGTGAAACCGGGCAGCCGGTCCATCGCGCGATCGTCTGGCAAGACAGGCGAACGGCGGAGCATTGCCGGCAACTCAAAGCCCAGGGCCATGAGGCACTGGTCAGGTCGCGAACGGGATTGTTGCTTGACCCGTATTTTTCAGCCACGAAAATCGCTTGGGTGCTGGACAACATCGATGCCGCACGAAGCCGGGCTGTTGCGGGGCAGCTGTTGTTCGGAACGGTCGACACCTATCTGATCTGGAAGCTGACAAACGGAAGGGTCCACGCCACCGATGCCACAAATGCCGCGCGGACCATGCTTTACGACATTCACCGCGGATCGTGGGATGCGGAAATCTGCGCCTTGATGGGCGTTCCGATGTCGATGCTGCCCAGGGTCCACGATTCCGCGGCCGAATTCGGAGTGGCAGACGCACGGCATTTTGGCGCCCCCATTGCCATTCGCGGTGTGGCCGGCGATCAGCAGGCCGCGACGGTCGGGCAGGCGTGCTTTACACCCGGAATGATGAAGTCGACCTACGGCACCGGGTGTTTTGCATTGCTGAACACTGGCGAAACGGCGGTCAGCTCCTCCAACCGTCTGTTGACCACAATCGCTTATCAGCTGGGTGGAAAGCCAACCTATGCGCTGGAAGGGTCGATCTTTGTCGCCGGGGCGGTCGTTCAGTGGTTGCGCGACGGGCTGGGTATCATTGCCGATGCGGCGGAAAGCCAGACGCTCGCCGAAGGGGCCGATCCGGGGCAGGATGTCGTGATCGTGCCCGCCTTCACCGGTCTTGGCGCGCCCTATTGGAATGCCGAGTGTCGTGGCGCCGTTTACGGGCTCAGCCGCAACTCGGGCCCGGCCGAGTTCGCGCGCGCCGCGCTCGAAAGCACCGGTTTCCAGACACGCGACCTTCTGGAGGCAATGCGTGCCGATTGGAGCGGCGCTGCCACGGGTGCGCTGCGGGTCGATGGCGGAATGTCAGCTTCGGACTGGGCCATGCAGTTCCTGTCCGATATCATCGGGGCGCCCGTCGACAGGCCGACCGTTCTTGAAACCACCGCGCTTGGCGCCGCCTGGCTTGCCGGTTCACAGGCCGGCATCTTTCCGGATGCCGCGGGGTTCGCCGAAAACTGGTCGCGCGAAAGGCAGTTTCAGCCCGGAATGTCCGAGCGTGATCGTGATGCCAGATATACGCGCTGGAAACGGGCGGTTGCGGCGACATTGACGGTTTGATCCGGGGCGAGCCTGAGCATTCCGCCAATCAGCCGCCTTTCCGCGAACGCGCCGCCGATATAGATTTGGGCATGCCTGCGCTTTGCCGAGATTGCCTTTGCCGCTTTGAGTCCGGGTCTCGCTGCCCCGCGTGCCGGTCGCCGCGTGTCATCGCGCATCCCGAACTTTACGATCTGTCGATCGCGCATATGGATTGTGACGCCTTTTATGCCAGTGTGGAAAAACGCGATGATCCGGCCTTGCGCGACAAGCCGGTCATCGTCGGGGGTGCGAAACGCGGTGTCGTTTCGACATGCTGTTATCTGGCCCGGATAAGGGGCGTCCGATCCGCCATGCCGATGTTTCAGGCTCTCCGCCTTTGCCCCGAGGCGGTCGTCGTCAAACCGCGTGGCAGCCACTATGCTGCGGTGTCCCGTCAGATCCGGGCGCTGATGGACGAGCTTACCCCGAGAATAGAGCCTCTGTCGCTGGACGAGGCGTTTCTTGACCTTACCGGCACTGCACGCCTGCACAAGGCGCCGCCGGCCGTTCTGCTTTGCAAGCTCTTGAAGAAGATGGAAAGCGAACTGGGGCTGACCGGATCCGTCGGTCTTTCGCATAACAAGTTCCTCGCCAAGATAGCATCTGACCTCGATAAACCGCGCGGGTTTTCAGTGATCGGCAAGGCGGACACAGCCGCTTTTCTCAAGGGAAAACCGGTTCGCATGATCTGGGGCGTGGGCGCCGCGACCCAGGCGCAGCTCGATGCCGCGGGGATTCGCAGCTTCGATGATCTCGCCCGTTGGGACCGAAAGGACTTGCATCGCCGGTTTGGCGCGATCGGTGAAAGGCTCTGGCATCTGGCAAGAGGAGAGGATTTTCGACGCGTCAGCCCGCATGAGCCCATGAAGTCGATTTCCGCCGAGACAACCTTTGATGAGGATATCAGCGACCGTGATCTTCTGGACGGGCATGTTTGGCGGCTTAGTGAAAAGGTTTCGGACCGCGCGAAAGCCAAGGACCTCGCGGGCCGGACGGTAACGTTGAAGCTGAAGCGTGGCGATTTTACCGCGATCACCCGGCGCCATACCCTGCGTGAACCCACCCAGATTGCCGACCGCCTCTATAAGGAAAGTTCGGCACTGCTTGCCGCAGTGGCTGACCCCGGCCCCTATCGGCTGATCGGAATTGGCCTTTCGGACATCGTACCCGCACATGAGGCCGATCTGACGCCCGATCTGATTGACCCGGCTGCATCCCGCCGCGCAGGTGCGGAAAGGGCAAGCGACGCGATCCGCGCCCGCTTTGGCCCGGATGCGATCATAAAGGGCCGCTCGCTGCGCTGATCACTCGGCTGCCAGACGGTAATCGCTGCGACCTATATCGGCAATTTCAGCAAGGATGCCTTGCAGGGTACGTTTGAAGCCGGCGAAATTGCCGTTCGGTCGAACCTCGCGCTCGTTCATGTATAAAGACCGGTCGATCTCGATCTGAACGGCGTGGCGTCGCCGCGACGGCTGGCCATAGGTCTGCGTGATGAAAGCGCCGGCGAACGGGGCGTTACGCAATGTCCTGAAGCCCGCCTTTTCGAATGCGGCCTCCACCGCATCGACGACCCACCCGTCCGAGCTTGCCCCGAAGCGGTCGCCCAGAACGATTTCCGGCCGACGTGCCCGTGTGACTGCAACAGAATCCATCGCTTCGTGCGGCATCGAGTGCACGTCGATCAGAATCGCCATGCCAAAGCGCAGATACGCCCCGTCGATCAGGGTGCGCAACGTATCATGGTAGGGATGCCAGACATCCCGGATACGGGTTTCGGCCTCGCTCGATGTCAGCTTGCCCCGATAGATTGCCCGCCCGCCGGCAACCACGCGCGGGATGACGCCCAGCCCCGTGGAAACCCGTGGATTGTGCACATTGATCCGGGCTCCCTCGATCAGGGCGGGGTCGAGTTCATCGGCCGCGCGGTTCAAATCCAGCCAGGCCCGCGGTGCGGTCGCTGTCAAAAGAGGGGCGCCCAGCGCCGCCACGCCGTCTAACAGCATGTCGACAAAGGCATCCTCAGACGACCGAATGGTACGTTCATCCAGAACTGATTTAGCCAGAAATTCCGCCGGATATTCCCGCCCGCTATGCGGTGAGGCAAAGACTACCGCTGTGTTGCGGGTCTCGGGCATCGTCAGATGGTAGGGCGGAATGCGCATGGGCTCTCCTCGAATGACGTACTATAGGGGCAGAATATGCGTTTCCAAAACCCCTTGAAAGCGCCGACGACTCCTTTTATAGACCCCGGGACCGACGCGGTTCCGCCCGCGTCCTAATTGTTTGAAACGGGCGGAATTGATGACGGAACGGGCGGTTAGCTCAGCGGTAGAGCACTACGTTGACATCGTAGTGGCCACTGGTTCGATCCCAGTACCGCCCACCATCGTCCCCCGATTCGGGGGATTTGTAGTTTTCATGGCGCACGCGCGCCGCGAATAGGAGAAGACCGATGAAGGTCAGGAACTCGCTCCGCTCGCTGAAGTTGCGTCACCGCGACTGTCAGGTCGTGCGCCGCAAAGGCCGCGTCTATGTGATCAACAAGACGCAGCGCCGCTTCAAAGCCCGTCAGGGCTGAACGCAAGCTTATTCTGTCGGAAGGGCCGCCATTCAGATGGCGGCCCTTTTGGTTTCAGGGCGGCGCGTCCGCGACCGCCCGGTATTCACAGCGAATCCACCAATATCCGTGCCACGGTCTGCTGGGTCAGGTATCCTGTCACCGGCAGGCCGCGCGCGCGTTGGTAGCGCCGTATCGCCCGACGGGTATCGTCGTCAAAGACGCCGTCTGCCGGCCCCGGTTTCAAACCCAGCGCAGCCAGCCGTTGTTCGATGATCGACCGCGTCACCCCGTTCAGCCCAAGCCCATTCTCGATCCGTTCCGCCTCATCGCGAGCACTCTGATCCGCTTGGCCCGCCGCCGCGTCAGCCAGTTTCTGGCGGGCTTCCTCAACGAAAGCTCCATCGGGATGGCGGGCGATATAGTCCTTGTAGGCTGCGGCGCTATCGGCCGCTGCGGCCTTGTCCCAATCGGCCCGGTCGTTGGCTTCGGCCTGTTGGCGACGCGCGTCGTCGAAGACCTTCAGCCTTTCCTGTGCCAGTTCGGCAAACAGACCGTCGGGGTAGCGCTTGAGATAGGCGCGCAGGCCGGGTTCGTCGCCTGCCGCGCCGGTCTGATCCCAGTAAAGCCGGTCCTGCCGGTCTTGCTCGGCCTTGCGCGCGGCCGCTTCGGCTTCCAGCTCGGCCGCGCGGCGTTCGGACTGTGCGGCAAGCTGCGCGATCTGTTCAGCCGTGACAAAGCCCGTGGCCTCATGCCCGTTCTGGCGCTGCCAGCGCGCGATGGCGCCGCGAGACCCCGGCCCGAACAACCCGTCGATACCCTTGGGATCGATATCGAGGATGGACAGGTCGCGTTGGATCTGACGGCGCTGGTCGCGGCTGAGCGACAAGGCGTCTTCACCAGCACGCGCGCGGGCGGCCGGGTCATTCAGCACCGCAATCGCCTGCCGCGCCTCCACCGCATGCGTCCCTGACGGATAGCGCTGAAGATAGGCTTCATATCCCGCCACTGTATTGGCCGCGCGCATCGCGTCCCAGAAGGCGGTCTCCGCCCCCGGATCCGTTTGCGTTGAAGGCGCGGGGCTTGGCGGTCCGGCCGGCTCAACCAGTGCCGCGCCGGTATCGCCGAAATACCCGATTGCCTGCAAAGATCCCGCCCGCACCTTCAACCCGGCCGCGCTCAGCCCCGGTTGAAGAAGGCCATCGCCCGCAAATTCCGCAATTTCGCCGGCGTCGCCCACAAAGAGCGTCACACCCTGTGGCAAATCGACCGTGCCGATCCCGGCGGCAAGGCCCCTGCCCAGCGCGATGCGCCGCTCTTCGGTGCCGACCAGCACAACGGCCGCCCCCGGGCGTTCCGCCGCGATGGCAAACACGGTTGAAAGCGGCAGACCAACCGTACCGATCGATGCGAGGCTGGGAGCGTTGGCATCGGTCGCCACAAGCCAGCTTTCCGACGCGGAATGCACAAGATGGCCGGTCAGAAGGATTACACTATGCCCTTTTCCTTCGGCGTCACCATAGTGTTGATCCAAAAGCGCGTGCATTGCCTCCAGGTTCAGGTCCGCCCCCTTGCGGGTGCGAAAGCCCGCGCGCTCAAGGGCTACGGCAGCATCCAGCGCATCGTCGGCCGCCGATATGTCGGAAGCGTTGCGGTAGTTTTCATTCGCGATCACCAGCGCGGTATCTTGCGCAGACACCGGCAAAGCGACCCCGGCCATAAGCACGGCCAGAATGAACCCTTGTTTCATGCGTCTCCTCCCCTTCAGGGCGAGACCTACTCGTACCCGCGCCGGCCCCTTCCGAAGAACGATCAAAATCCGGCTGAACTCGGTCTCGCATTTTCAAGACATCCGTAACGGACATATCCATACTGCAGCACCTAAGGTGATCGTTTCCACAAAAACCGTCATCGCCAGCGTCAGGCCAACTTCGACGGCGGGAACCCGCGCAACCGAAGCCGGGGGCAAACCTTCGGGCGATCGGGCTGCGCGCCAGATCACTTCGGTATGTCCGGGCAGGAAAGAGATGGAGCGCGATAGCCATTGTCATCGCAAGTCGGATTTCCCCTTGGCACTGTGATCGCGGCCTGACAAACACGGCATCATGACGGAGCTGACACTCATACGGCACGGCCAGGCCAACTCTGGGGCACGCAGCGAAAGCGATTACGACCGCCTTTCGCCGCTTGGTCGCCAGCAGGCCATGTGGCTGGGTGAGCACTTGCGCCAGACAGGCGGGTTTGACCGGGTCATCTCGGGGACGTTGCAACGGCAAAAGGAAACGGCGGCGGCGCTAAATCTGGACGGTCGGCAACATCTGACCGACCCGCGACTGAACGAACTCGATTACTTCTTTCTTTCCGACGTCCTTCAGGCCCGTCACGGTATACCTTTTCCGACAGCGCCTGCCGAATTCGCCGCGCATGTCCAGAAAGTTCTTGAACTCTGGCGACAGGGTGACGCGGGCCCGGACCACGAAAGCTATGAGGCGTTCGGCGCCCGCGTTCTCGGGGCGGTGGGTGATGCTGCGAAGGCCGGGCCGGGTGCCGTAATCGTGACTTCGACGGGCGTCATCGCCACGCTTTGCGCATTGGCACTTGGGCTTGAGGCGATGATGAAGGCGCGGCTATTCCTCAAAGTCGGCAATACTTCGGTTCACCGTTTCGAGTTTCAGGATGGCGAATTGCACCTGAACCAGTTTGGCGCCACGCCCCATCTCGACTATCCTGAGCGCCACAGCGCGCGGACGCATTATTAGGGGGCATCGCCCAAAAGAAGGACGCAAGACCATGCGCATACACTGGTGCGGAACGGGACTTTCCTCGCGGCCCGGTTTGCGGCGGCTTATTCAGGCAGGACATCCTGTCAGCGTCTGGAACCTGCCGGTGGATCAGGCCGTCGATGCTGTGGGCGATATCACCGAAGATATCCATGAAATGCTGCCCGGGGCGCTGGAATCTGCGCTTCTGCCCGGCGACATAGTCGTTTCGATGTTGCCCGCGCCGATGCACCTGCCGCTGGCCCAAAGCTGCGTCGAACGCGCCGCGCATTTCGTATCGTCGAGCTACATTTCGCCGGAAATGCGGGCACTTGATGAACCCGCGCGCGAAGCAGGCGTCGTCGTTCTGAACGAAGTCGGGCTCGATCCGGGTATTGACCACCTCATGGCGCATGATCTCGTCGCGTCCTATCGCGCATCGGGTGGGCATCGGCCGGGCGATGCGCTGTCGTTCACCTCATATTGCGGAGGGCTGCCAGCGATAACCAACGGGTTTCGCTATAAATTCTCCTGGTCTCCGCTGGGGGTCCTGCGGGCTTTGCAATCGCCCGCACGGTCAATTCGCGATTATTCCGAATTGCGGGTCCTCCGCCCGTGGGACGCGGTCAGGACATTCATCGCCCCGCTTCGTCAAAGCGAAACATTCGAGGTTTATCCGAACCGCGATTCCCTGCCGTTCATTGACGAATACCGGTTTGATCCAAGCTGGACGATCAAGGAATTTGTCCGGGGGACGCTGCGCCTCAATGGCTGGGCCGAGGCATGGTCCGATGTCTTCGACGAGCTTGCCTCGGGGCCCGACGACGCAAGATTGACCGAGATTTCCGACGCACTTTGGGCAAAGTACGCATTGCCCAAGGATGAGCCGGACCGCGTCGTGCTTTGCGTGACGCTCAAATCCGAACGGGATGGCGCCCTGGTTTGGCAGCGCAGCTGGGTTCTGGATGCCGAAGGTGATGTGCGCGGATCGGCGATGGCGAGGCTGGTGTCGGGGACGGTATCGCTTGGGGTTGAGGCGATCATGGCGCGGGAAATCGCGGTCGGTGTTCATGCGGCGCCGCATGATCCAAGGCTGGTCAAGCGCTGGCTGGACGAAGTCGGGCACCTTGCGCAACATATGCGGCTGATTGACGAGCGCTGAAGGCAACCGTCGACAGTCGACATCGGCCGTGCCGTCTGCGCCAATCACTCGTCAGGGTTTTGCCAGCGGCACCACCCGCGCGGCTTCCGCATCGGGTGCGAGTTCCTCAAAATCAAAGTTGTCGAGCTTGGCTGCGCGTTTGCCGGCGCGTTCCGCGGCGGTGCTGATACCTTCAAGGTCCTGCCGCGCCTGATTGAAATGGGTGTCTAGCTTTGACACCCGTTCGACAACTATTTCGACGTCACGGTGAAGCTGGCGCAAGGTGGCACGGATCGCGCCGGCTTGTTCGCGCATTCTCGCATCCTTCAGAATCGCGCGCATCGTGTTCAGTGTTGCCATGCAGGTCGTCGGCGAGACGATCCAGACCTTGGCGGCAAAGCCATCGCGCACGATTTCGGGGAAATTGGCGTGAAGCTCGGCATATACAGCCTCGGACGGCAAGAACATCAGCGCCCCGTCCGCAGTCTCGCCGTCAAGAATATACCGTTCCGAAATCGCCTTGATATGCGCGCGGACGGCGATGCGGAGCATGCGCTGGGCTTCAATCAGTTGCGACTGGTTTTCCGCGCGCCGCAGCGCCTCATAGGCTTCGAGCGGGAACTTGCTGTCGATGACAATCGGACCCGGCGGGTTGGGCAGATGGATCAGGCAATCCGCACGCCGGCCATTCGACAAAGTCGCCTGCATGGTGAATGCATCGGCAGGCATGGCCTTGCGTACGATATCATTCAGCTGGATTTCACCAAAGGCGCCGCGCGTTTGCTTGTTGGACAGAATATCCTGCAGCGAAAGAACATCACCCGACAGTTTCTCGATATTCGACTGTGCCTTGTCGATCGTTTCCAGCCTTTGTTGCAATTCGCCAAGGCTGCGCGCAGTGCGGGTGGCGGTGCCGTGAAGACTTTCGGTCATCCCCCGCGAGACTTCCGCCAGCCGCAGTTCCATCAGTTGCAGCATTTTTGCCTGCGACGTGGCCTGCGCTTCGGAAACATGGCTAAGCCCACCCGAAAGTTGCTGCTGCCCGTCCGACAGGGCCTGCACGCGCTGGCCCAACTCGCCAAGATGGTATCCGAGCGGTTCGGTCATACGCGCCGACCGCGATGCGGCGCGAAGGGTAATGATCAGCAAGAGGAACAGAAGTAACAGCAGGGCCGCCCCGCCCAGCGCAGCCAGCACGATCGGGTCATTCAGCGCAAAGCTCTGTCCGTAAATCGTTATCATGTGCGTCCGAACAGCCGCTCGATGTCAGAAAGCTTCAGTTCGACATAAGTCGGCCGCCCGTGATTGCACTGCCCCGAAAGCGGCGTTCGCTCCATTTCGCGCAAAAGTGCGTTCATCTCGTCCTGCCGCATGTACCGGCCGGAGCGGACCGAACCGTGGCAGGCCATGCGGCTGAGTATGGCGTCGATGCGCGCTTGAAGGCGTTGGCTGTCGCCAAGGTCACGCAGCTCATCAACGATATCCCTGACCAGCGCGGCGGCGTTGATGCTGCCCAGCAGGGCAGGGGTTTCGCGCACCGCGACTGCGCCCGCTCCGAAAGGCTCCAGCACCAGCCCAAGCCCTGCAAGCGGTTCGGCGTGCTCAAGGATCAGATGTGCGTCGCTTTCCGAAAGCTCTACAATGTCGGGGATCAAAAGCGCCTGTGCCGCGATGCTGCTTCTGGATCGCTGCTCTTTCAGGCGCTCATAGACCAGACGTTCATGGGCGGCATGCTGATCGACAATGACGATGCCGGTTTCGGTCTGGGCGATGATGTAATTCTCGTGCAGCTGCGCGCGCGCGGCGCCCAGCGGGTGGTGCTCTTCACCCCCATCGGGGTCTGGCGCCGGTGCCTCTTCATATCGGGCACTGGCTTCGGCCAGTTCCGGCGCAAGCGGGGCCTGCATCATGGACGCGGCGCGCAGGGTGCTCTGGGCGGGGCGATCCATCTGATAGATGCGCGGGGATGCCTGCGCCGGTTGCATCGCCCCAAGGGTCAGCCCGGCGACGGTCGAGGATGCGCGATGTCCGGCCCCGGCCAGGGCGTGCCTTAGCGCGGACACGATCAGCCCGCGCGCCAGCCCCGGTTCCCGGAACCGCACCTCGGCCTTCGCTGGATGCACGTTCACATCCACCCGTTCCGGGTCGCAGGTCAGGTTCAGAACCGCGGCAGGGTGCCTGTCGCGCGACAAGACGTCCATATAGGCGGCACGAAGCGCCCCGATCAGCAGCTTGTCGCGCACCGGCCGTCCGTTGACGAACAGGAACTGCTCGACCGCCGCCCCTCGGGAATAGGTCGGCAATGCAGCCAGCCCGGTCAGCCGGATACCGTCACGCTCGGCGTCGATCTGCAGCGCGTTTTCGGCAAAGTCCTTTCCGACAATCGCGCGCAGGCGGCCGGAGAGTGCGCCGAACAGATCGCCCTGCTCAGGCTCGGTGCGCAAGATCGTGCGCCCGTCCCCTCCGCCAGTCATATCCCGCAGAAGAAAACCGACATAGGGTTCCGCAAGGGCAAGCTTTTGGACGACATCCTTGATCGCTTGCGCCTCTGCCCGGTCCGACCGCAGGAATTTCAGCCTTGCCGGGGTGGCATAGAACAGATCGCGGAGTTCAACACAGGTGCCCAAGGAAAGGGCCGCTGGCCGCACCGCCGAGAGCTTTCCCCCCGCCACCGAGATTTCGGCGCCCTCGGCACCTTCGGCGCGTGAAGTGATGCGCAGACGGCCGACCGCGCCCAGTGATGGCAACGCCTCGCCCCGAAACCCGAACGAGCGGATATTCAAAAGGTCGGTCCCGTCGATTTTGGAAGTCGCGTGGCGGGCCAGGGCGAGTGGCAGATCCGTTCCCGTCATGCCGCAGCCATCGTCGGTGACGCGGATCATCGTCTTGCCGCCATCGATATAGGCAACCTCTATCCGCCGGGCCCCCGCATCAAGCGAATTTTCCATCAGTTCCTTGACGGCCGAGGACGGACGCTCGACCACCTCGCCTGCCGCTATGCGGTTGATGGCAACTTCGTCCAGCTGACGAATTTGGGGCCGTTCGGGCCGGATTTTGGGGTTTTGGGCGTTCATACCGCTAAGTCTAGCAGTACACGAAGATTCGCAAAAGGGCCGTCGACCACGGCCCCGCACACCGATCGGCAAAGCTTCAGTTCGCCGGGTCCACGCCCACAGGCTGCCCGACAACGACGAAACGCAACGCATCCGGCGACATCAAACGCGTGGCGACGCGACGGATATCGTCAAGCGTCACCGCCTCGATATAAGCGTTCCGGTCATTGACGTAGCTTATCGGCAGCCGCTCTGACTGCATCCCGACGAGGATGTTCGCAATAGTCCCGTTTCCGTCGAAACGCAGCGGGTAAGAGCCGGTCAGGTAAGTCTTGGCTGCATCAAGCTCGGCTTCAGTCACGCCATCTTCAGCGATCCTGGCCCAAACATCCCTGACGACAGTGATCGCCTCCGCGACCTTTTCATTGGCGGAAGAAAACGATCCTTGCCAGGTTTCAGCCAGATCCATCGAGACGAGATATGTGTTTATTCCATATGTCAGGCCGCGCTTTTCGCGCACCTCGTCCATCAGGCGGGACGCGAAGCCCTGGCCTCCCACTATCTGGTTCAGGATATAGGCCGCAAAGAAATCCGGGTCCTCTCGCTTGATCCCGCGCTGGCCGAAAATCACCACCGATTGCGGCGATGCAAAATCGACAAGGGTCACACCGCCGGTGATGTCCGGCACCACCGGCGCGGGCAGAACGGCACCGGTTTCCGGCAGGCTGCCGAAAAGCTCGTCAAGCATGGCGCCAAGTTCTTCCGCCGTGATATCGCCCACTGCGGAAACGAATATCCGGTCGCGCGTCATCACCGCGGCTTTGGCTGCGATCAGGTCGTCCCGCGTCACGCCGGCGATGGTCTTTTCGGTTCCGTAACGCGAGGTCGCATAGGGGTGTTCACCGAATGCAAGCTGGTCAAAGGCCCGGCTGGCAATATCTCCGGGATCCTTTTCGTTCGAGCGGATGATCGAGATAACCTGAGCGCGGACACGCTCGACGGCATCTTGGTCAAAGCGCGGTTCGGTCAGTGATGTTTTCAGAAGCGCCACCGCCTCGGCGCGGTTTTCCGTCAGCATCTTGGCCGAAACGGTCACCGCATCGTCCTGAGAATCGAACCCGAACTGAGCGGCGAGCGATTGCCGCGCCGATGCAAAGCCCTGACTGTCGAGTGTTCCGCTGCCTTCTTCAAGCAGGGCCATCATCAGCGCGGTTGCCCCGCGTTTGCCGGCAGGGTCAAGGCTCGCGCCGCCCTCAAAGCGAACCTCGAGCGCGGTGAACGGGATCGAATGCTCTTCGACCAGCCAGGCGCGGATGCCCCCGGGCGAAGTGACGTCGCGGATGTCGACCGCGCCCACCGGCGCCACCAGTGCCGCGAGTGCCAAGAAACCCGCCATCAGGGCCCGGATCATTGCATGGCCTCCTCTTCGCCCTGACGCATCAACCAGCCTGTGACCGAGTGACGCCGGTCGAAAACCTCTTTGGCGGCGGCCACAACCTCATCCTGCGTGATCTGGTCAAGCACTTGCGGCCATTCCTGCACATCCGCGATCGTCAGGCCGGTTGTAAGAGCTTCACCGTAACGCCGCGCAAGGCCATCGACATCGTCTTCGGAATAGATCATCGCGGCGCGGATCCTGGTCTTCACGCGGTCGAACTGATCGCTGTCCACACCGTCGGAAATGAAGCCCGCCAGAACCCCGTCCATCGCCTTTTCTGCCTCATCAAGACTGACGCCCTCGGCCGGCACGATATAAAGATTGAATGTTGTCGGGTCGTAAGATGTTCCGTCGTAACCGGCACCCGTATAGAGCGCGACCTTGGTGTCGAATTGCAGCTTGCGCGCCAGAATCGATGTCTGGCTGTCGCCGCCCAGTAGGTCGGCGAGGATCGTCAGCGCAGCGGCCTTTTTCTGATCGCCGGGGTTGCGTTCGGGCGCGATGTAACTGCGTACGACATAGGGCTGCGACACGCGCGGGTCTGAATAGCTCAGCCGACGTTCGGCCAGTTGTGGCGGTTCCTGGGGGCGCTGGCGCGGCGCAATGCCCTGCGATGGCTCGATCGGGCCATAATAGGTTTCCGCCAGTTTCCGCACCTCTTCCGGCCGGACATCCCCGGCCACGACAAGCACTGCGTCATTCGGCGCATAGTAGCGGCGGTACCAGTCGAGTGCATTCTGACGGGTCAGGGCTTCCATCTCGTGCCGCCAGCCGATGACCGGTGTTCCATATGGGTGATTGAGATATTGCGCCGCCCGGCGCTGCTCGCCGAAAATTGCGCCGGGATCGCTGTCGGTTCGCTGATTGCGTTCCTCGATGATCACCTCGCGCTCGGTCTTCCAGTCGTCTTCGGACAGGATGAGCCCACGCATCCGATCAGCCTCCATGCGCATGACAAGCTCAAGCCGGTCAGCCGCGATGCGTTGAAAATACGCCGTATAGTCCCATGACGTGAACGCATTGTCCGAACCGCCATTGGCTTCCACCGTTTTCGAGAACTCGCCCGATTTGACAGCCTCTGTCCCCTTGAACATCAGATGTTCCAGGAAATGGGCAACCCCGGATACGCCCCGTTCTTCGTCCGCCGCCCCGGCCCTGTACCAGATCATCTGCACGACGACGGGGGCCCGGTGGTCCTCGATCACCACCACTTCCAATCCGTTGTCGAGAGTGAAATCAGTGACCGAACCCGCACCTGCCGGATCGCTCAGGGCCGCTGCCAGCGCAAGACCGCAGAACAATCGCCACATGCCAGTCTCCTAACTTTGGTGGCAAAGTGGTAGCGGTTACGCAAGTGGCGTCAAGCCCACCATGCGAGCCGTTTCGGGAGGTGACGATAAAGTTATCCGTAAGTGCCATAGCTGTAGCCGACGGAATCGTCGGCATAGCGGCATTTGTTCAGCACGATCCCGAGTACATTCGTCAGCTGGGCGATTTCTTTTTCGCAGATGTCGATGTTGGGCATGGAGGTGCTTTCGGCCGCGGCGACCAGAAGCGCGCAATCGACATTCGGCAGAAAGCCGACATTGTCGTCACTTGCCAGAATAGGTGACATGTCGAAGATCATGATATCCGGCTGCCATCGCTGCTCGATTTCCGCCAGCGCGTCACGCGCTTGCGCACTTTGCAGCAGCTCGGCCGGTTGCTTGCAGGGTTCGGCATTCATCGCGACGATCAGATTCGTACCGATCCGGGCGCTGGCTTCTTCAAGTTTTGCTTCGCCACGCAAGACATCGAACACCGAACGGGTCGGCACGTAATCCAGCAACCGGTGAAGTGACGGCCGGCGAAGATCAAGGTCAATGAGAAGGATCTTCAGATCCTTTTGACGCGCAAGGCTCAGGGCAAGGTTCAGCGAAACCGTGCTTTTGCCACATCCTGCATCCGGTGAAGTTACCGCCAGCCGGCTCCAGCCTTTTTCGCGCATGATCCTGATTGCCCGGGATCTGAGCATGTCATAAGGCGTTGCGTCCTTGCCGCCGAGAAGCGTCGTCAGCCGATAGTTCAGCGCACGTTGAGAGGTGATTTCGACTTCCGGCAGGTCCGTCCAGTCGGCCGTGTCGCGACCCGGCTTGCGCGCCTCGGTCAGGCCGCGTGCACCGGGACGCTCATGAAGCGTATCTGACGACGAAAGCGCCGCCTTGCGCATTTCCCGTGCCTTGATAAGGGCTGCCTCTAGCTTTTCCATTCATCCGTGTCCTTGTAGCGCACCTGGCCGCCGCAGGCGGTCAGAGCCGTATTCCCAGTTTTGCCGCCAGTTTGGCCATGATGATATCAAGCGGTTGATAGAAGACATGCACACTGTAAATGAGCGCCGGGATGCCGACGACGGCGAGCATCATCATGACGGCAAATACCGATCGCCGCATCGTCGTTTCCGAAGGCGTGCGCATATAGGGGATCGTCACGATCGGGGTGATTCCAAACGCGTTGATCAGGTCTTTCGGCCGCCGGACCGAGCGGTTTAGAAATTCGAGCAGGGCGATGACCAGAATCCCAAGGCCCGATCCGGCAACAAACCCACCGGCGACAATAGCAATCCGGTTGGGGCTTGCAGGGCGGTCGGGCACGGTTGCCGCGTCGATAACCGTGATGCGTTCGCCTTTCGACAGAACTTCGATGCGCTCGCCGGCCGCGGCCTGTGCCTGACGGTTTACAGCCGTGTTGTACTGCTGCTGGATGTTGGAATAGTCGCGGTTGAGCGCGTCGAGCGCGACCTGGTTGGCCGGCGTTCTGTCGATCGTGTCCTTCAGGTCCGCCAGTTCCTTCATCACCTGATCGCGGGTCTTGTTTTCCTGCGCCAGTCTGGTGTCGATATCGGCAAGCTGCACGTCAAGCATTGACATCGCGGGGTTGGTCGAGGTTGTCGTCCCGGCCGGCGCCGGTGGCAACTGGGCTTTTACCACCTCTTCCAACTGCGCGATCTGCTGGCGCAGCAGTTTCACCTTGGGGTTATCTTCGGTGAACACCGCAAGCATCGTGTTAAGCTGAATCCGCAACTGATCAAGCTGCTTGGCTTCCGGTGTCTGGTTCGTCGTCGGAGCGTTGACTTGCCCGGTGGAATTGAAGATCGCGATCATACGCGCCTTCTGATCGGTAAGCTGGGCAATATTGGCTTCCGAAGTCTGCAACCTGTTCTGCAACAGTTGTTGCTGGTTCAGGCGATAGGTCAGGGTGTTGGGAAGCGCATCCGAATTGCTGTTCTGGAAGTCGAGGATCCGCGCGCTCATCTTGTCCAGCTCGCCCGAAAGCCGCTTTACTTCCTGTTCGAAGAAGTCAAGCGTGTCACTGGCACTTTTCGTGCGCAATTCGACATCTTCCTTCAAGATCAGTGTCACATATTCATTGACGACAGCGGCCACTTTCGGCCCGGCTTCGCCGTCGAACTGGATCGTCATGATCGTCGCCTGACCCTTGCCGGCGCTTTTCTTGATTTTCGTATGGTCGCGCATTGCGGTCACGACGTCATCCGGCGTCATCTTCTCGATGTCTTTGAACACCTTCAGCTTCTGGGCAATGTCCAGAAGGTTGGTCCGCGTCATCAGCCTGTTTTCGATCGTCTGAAGCTTTTCCAGCGCTGCGGGCTGAACCGTCGGCGCGGCCAGAGGCCCCGGAATGGAAGATGACTCGACCAGAAGCAACGAGTTTGCCGAATAGACAGCCGGCAACAGGAACGCCGCCGCGACCGCCGCCGCCGTGATCAGGCAGGTGATGATTATGAAGTAATGTATCCGTCTGAGGAAAACGGCAAAGTAGAACGACAGGTCAAGGTTCATTTCTGTTTCGCTTCCTCCGCCGCAATCTGCGCCGCGAAGAACACTCCGTCGTCCAGCACAGATTGAACGACATGTTCGTCAACGTGGTGGTTATCCATGCTCCAGGCATAGAGCAATGCCATGTCGCAAAGTTGATTGACCAGCCGCGGTACGCCATGGGTTACCCGGTGAATGGTCTTTACAGCGGCAGGCGTGATTTCGGTCCCGGTGCCGCCCGCCGCCTGCAACCGGAACTGGATCAGTTCAAGCACCGATTTTTCATCCATCGGCAGAAGGTGGAAGCTGGCAGCAATCCGCTGGGCAAGCTGGCGCAACGACGGCTCCAGCACCATCTCGCGCAGTTCAGGCTGGCCGACCAATACCAATTGCAGGATTTCGTCCTTGCCAGAGTTGATGTTGGTCAGCATCCGCAGCTCTTCCAGACTTTCGGCAGAAAGGTTCTGCGCTTCGTCGAAAATCAGGACGACGCGGCGCCCCGCTGCATATTCCTCGATCAGATAATCCTGCAGTTTCTGGAACAGCTGGACATAACCCGAACCGGTATCAAAAGGCACATCAAGCGAATTGAGGACCCACTGGATCAACTCGCCACGCCCGCCCTGGGCATTCGAGATCAGCCCGACGGTGACGCGATTGCCAAACTGGCGCAAAAGCTCGCGCAGAAGTGTCGTCTTGCCGCAGCCGACGCCACCCGTGACCAACGTGATCGGCGCACGGCTCAGGATCCCGAATTCGAGAACGGAATAAGCGCGGCGATGCTGCGGAGACCAGAACAGGAAATCAGGGTCGGGAACGAGCGTGAACGGGCGCTCCTGAAACCCGAAGAAATCCATGTAGAAGCCGACGCTGCTTTCCGCCGATTGGGTCTCGACGACCTTGTTCATTCACTAATCCAGTTCGCTCAACCTTGGCCTACGCTCAACAGGCATCAGAATACCATCCGGTGACGGGCAATCACATAAGCATTTCAAATCTCTTTGCCCAGCAAAGTTCGGCAACATCATGACGACCCGGCGGTTTTCGCAGACAATTAATGCCGGTTTAACGATTCGGGCTGCTTTTCGCGTAGCGAGTATGTGTTCGAGACTAAAAATACAGCGAACTCACTGGATCGTTTCCAATCGGTGAACAGTCAACGCCTCGATGGGCATGCCGTCAACCTCGAATGTACCGGAATCACGCGGCCAGTTCGCCGGAACCCGCCGAATTTTCGTTATCTGTCAGAATCTTGATTTCTTCCGAGGTCCAAACAGTGCTATGCACGACCGAACCCGCCGGGGTAGCAGCGGGAACATTCGGGTGTGTGCGTGCCCCTTTCCATAGGGCGCTTAAGGGTGTGAGTGACGATGCTGATTTTGAGTTTTTCATATGACGTTTCAAACTAGCGAAACCGCCAACGATCTTAGCATGTCGACTGCGCCGTTCGGCCTTGTCCGCGTCGAGCGCAAAGCGGGGCTGTATCGCAATATCTTCAAGCGGGCGTTCGACATCGCCGCAGTGCTTGTGTCCGGAATCGTGGTTCTTCCCGTGATCGCCATCTTGGCGTTGATCGTAGCACGTGATCGATCGTCACCCTTCTATCGCAGCGCCCGGGTCGGCAAGGGCGGGAAGGTTTTCTACATGCTGAAGCTCCGGACCATGGTGCCCGACGCTGACCGCATGCTTGAAAAGTACCTGAGCACGAACGCGCAGGCGCGGCTGGAATGGAACAGCACGCAAAAACTGAAATCCGATCCGCGTATCACCAAGATGGGCAGGTTCCTGCGCAAATCGTCGCTCGATGAACTGCCGCAACTGTGGAACGTCCTGATCGGGGACATGTCGCTTGTCGGGCCACGCCCCATGATGCCGTCTCAGCGCGTGCTGTACACCGGCATGGCCTATTATTCCCTGCGTCCGGGGATCACCGGTTCCTGGCAGATCTCTGACCGCAACGAGTGCGAGTTCTCGAAAAGGGCAGAGTACGACAGAAGTTATGACCGGCAACTTTCTTTCCGATCAGATCTTCGGATCCTGTTGGCAACAGTAAGCGTCGTATTGCGCGGAACCGGGTACTGATCGGACACTACAGTTGTCGTTTGACGTGATTCATGACAAGTTTGCCTTGGGTGGTGGGCGTGACAGCGCCGGACCGGTGTTTCTGTATCGGTTGGTTCGGTGAACTGAGGGATAACCATGCGGAAGCCATTGTCGGCCCTACTTCTGGTGCTTTGTCTGCTGGTTCCGGCGGCATGTGACAATTCGGAAGAGCGCGCCGAGAAATACTATCAATCGGGGCTTTCCTATATCGCCAAGGGCGATGTCGACCGCGCTCTGGTCGAATTCCGAAATGTCTTCAAGCTCAACGGAAAGCACCGGGAAGCCCGGCGCCTTTATGCCAGCATAGAACGCGAACGCGGTGATGCCCCTGCGGCGTTCAGCCAGTATCTGCGGCTTGTCGAGCAATACCCGGACGACGAGGATGCGCTGAAGGCGCTGGCCGAGATCGCGATCGAGCGGTCGGAGTTCGATACAGGATTGCGCTATGCGACCATCGCGCGCGATCTGAAACCCGACAACGCGGAGTATCAGGCCCTGGTCGCTGCCGCCGAATATGGTCAGGCGACTGAAAACAACGATGTGACCAAGCAGTTGGCGGCCATCGACACGGTGCGCAAACTGCGCGAACTGTTCCCGAAGAACCTGATCCTGCACCAAGTCATCATTGATGACCGTATTCGCGCGCAGGATTATCCGGCGGCACTGGCCGAACTTGATTTGGCTTTGCAGATCGCGCCGCAAAACCGGGCGCTTTATGCGCACAAGCTGTCGATACTTGCGGCGCAGGGCGACGATGAAGGCGTCGAGACCAACCTCAACGAGATGATCAAGCGCTTCCCCGATGCGCCCGAAATTGCAGATTCGCTGGTCCGTTGGTACGTGTCCAAAAAACAGATCGACAAGGCCGAGGTTTTTCTGCGCGGCCGGATCGAGGGTGGAACCGAGGCGGACATTTTCAACCTCGTGCGCTTTTTGTCCCAGCAACGCGGTGCAGAGGCCGTACTCGCCGAACTGGACCGCGCGATTGCGTCCGGCCAGGGGACCACCGCATTACGTTCCGCGCGCGCTGGCTTCCTTTTTGATACTGGCCAGAAGGACAAGGCCATCGCCGACATGAAGGCGATCCTCGAATCCTCACCCTCGTCAGAGGAAACGCGTCGAACAAAG
Source organism: Paracoccaceae bacterium (assembly GCA_020447005.1). Classification (GTDB taxonomy): domain Bacteria; phylum Pseudomonadota; class Alphaproteobacteria; order Rhodobacterales; family Rhodobacteraceae; genus Albidovulum. The sequence goes on along the minus strand of JAGRDO010000070.1, from coordinate 24,285 downwards.
GTCGCTCTGGCGCGAATGCTGTCGATGACAGGCAATCCTGTCGGCGCGCAGGCCTATGTGGATGAGGTGCTGGCAGAGGACAGCGGCGAAACCGAAGCGCTCAAGCTGAAGGCGGCGTGGCTGATCGAGGATGACGAGGTCGGTGACGCGATTGCCGTGTTGCGGCGTGCTCTCGACAACGATCCGCGCGATGCCCAGATCATGACATTGATGGCGCAGGGTTACGATCGCGACGGAAATCGCGATCTGACGCGCGAGATGTTGTCGCGTGCGGTTGAAGCCTCCGGGCGCGCACCTGCAGAATCGCTGCGATATGCCCAGTTCCTTGTATCCGACGGAAAATTGTTGCCGGCTGAAGGGATCCTGATCGACGCCCTGCGGCTTTCTCCGGGCGAGCCAATTCTGCTTCGGGCGCTGGGTGAGCTCTATCTGCGCTTAAAAGACTGGCCGCGCGCAACCGCTGTCGCGCAAGAGATGGAGACTTCGGACAACGAAGAGTTGAAGCGCGCTGCCGCCGGGATCCGGGCTGCCGTCTTGTCCGGGCAAAAACAGACAGACGACGCCGTCGGTTACCTTCAGGGGCTGGTCGATAGTGGCGATAACAGTATTGGCACGAAGATCGCCATTCTCCGGACCCATATCGACAACGGTCAGATCGACCGAGCACTTGCCTATGCCGACAATCTTATGAAAGAGGATGCCGAGAACCCGGAAATCAGGTTTGTGGATGCATCCGTTCGCGTGCTTGCCGGGCAGGCGGGCAAGGCCGAAGAGACGTTCAGGGATCTGGTCAAGGAAGACCCTAGTCGTCTGGCGGTCTGGCTGTCTTTGGTAAGCGTTGTCGGTTCGGACGAAGCGCGGCGGGGTGAAACGGCCCAGCTTATCGAAAAGGCCCTGGCCGCCAATCCTCAGTCCGGCGAGCTGAAATGGGCCAAGGCAGGCCTGCTGGAAGCAACCGGGGACATCGACGGCGCAATCGCCATTTATGAGGATCTGTACAAGGAAAACAGCGGCAACCCGGTCGTTGCCAACAACCTTGCGAGCCTTCTGTCGAATTTCCGTGCCGACAAAGACAGTCTTGATCGTGCCGAAATCATTGCCCGGCGTTTGCGCGGCAGCGGTTTCGCCCCGTACCAGGATACCTATGGCTGGATCGCGCATCTTCGCGGCAATAACGAGGATGCATTGGCCGAACTGGAACCCGCAGCCGCCGGCCTGCCGAAAGACCCGTCAGTCCAATATCATCTTGCCGAGGTCTATCTGGCGCTTGATCGCAAGAGCGATGCTCTGCGTCAATTTGAACTGGCGTTGGATCTTGTCGATGCAGCAACCGGCGATGAACCAAAGTTTGCAGCGTCGATGCGCGAAAACATTCGTGCATTGTCCTCAGAAGGGGTTACAATCGGTAACTGATTGCAAAATTGTGTTGCCGCCGTGGCACTGATCCGGCCCAATGCGCGGCCAGATCGTACCTTGGTCTGTGTTAAGGATTTGTATTCTCGGCAATTGCGCTTAGTCTTGCGTCGAATCGAATATTATTTGGGTGTCGAAAATGTTCAGAACCCTGATTGGCCTGTTGCTGGCCATCTGTCTTGTTCCCGCGGCCATGGCGCAAAGCGCCTATCGTATCCAGAGCGGGGATGTGCTGCAGCTTGAAGTCCTTGAGGATCCAAGCCTTAACCGCAGTCTGCTGGTGCTGCCTGACGGCAATGTCAGCCTGCCGCTGGTAGGATCGGTCAAGGCGTCGGGGCAAAGCCTGGAAGCGCTGCGCAGCAAGATCGCCGGGGCCCTCGCACCCAACTTCGCGGCGCCGCCTACGGTCTTTCTGACGGTCGGCCAGTTGAATGCGACAACCAGCGCCGTCAACAATGCCGCGGCCCAAGCCGCTGCCGCCAACGTGGCGAAATACGGAACCATTTCGGTCTATGCGCTGGGTGAAGTGAACAACCCCGGCAAGATTGACGTGGATTCGGGCACAACGCTTCTTCAGTTTCTGGCAAGCACCGGTGGCCTGACACGATTTGCGGCGACCAAACGCATCCAGCTTCGCCGGGCGGATTCCAAGACCGGAACGGAAACGGTTTATCACTACAACTACAAGGCTGTTCAGGGTGGCGCGAAAGCGCCGGTCATCGTATTGCGCGCGGGCGACGTGATTGTCGTGCCCGAGCGAAAACTTTTCGAATAGCTCCAAAAACAAGGCAAATGGTGTGGGCACGAGCAGAAACAACAAGATCGCGCTGGCCGCGGCGTTAACTGCCACACTTCCGATTGCAGCGCTTGCGCAAGGGCTTGGCAATCCGGGTGGGTGGCAGTTGGACCTCGGGGTCAGTTCATCGCTGAAAAGCGATGACAACTTCAAGCTTCAGGTCAACAGCGCCGGAAGCTCGACGATCTTTGACAACAAATTCACCTTTGGTCTCAGCTCGGTCACGGCGACGGAATCCTTTGCGCTCACTGGATCGACCGTGCTGCGATATGCCGATATTCCCGGGCGGTCGACGTCGGGTTTCGAAGATCCGACCATCAAGCTGGACTATTCGCGCAGCGCCGCAAACAGTCGCATGTCGATGTTCCTGCGCTATCGTCATGTGGACCGTGAATTCCTCGACCCGTTTCAGGTCGAGCAGGAAGAGCAGCAATATGGCTTGCTGACCGACGATGGCGGAACGCTGACCCAGCGCGGCGCCGGGCTTACCCTCCAGACCGGGTTGAACAGCCCGCTGGGCTTTTCGCTTGCTTTGAAGCATGACGACAAAGCCTATGCGAACGTGACCAATCCACAGCTTTTCGACAATCGTACCAGCACGGCAGATGCGACCGTCTCGATGAAAGTATCGCCGGTCACGCAACTGAAACTCAATTACGGTCTCAAGGATTACAACGCCGACGAGCCGGGCATCCAGACCCATCGCGTCACGACGGATTATTCAGTTGGCGTGGTTCAGGACATCGACCAGACGCTGGTGCTTGACGCCCGGATCGGTGTGACCGACGTGCAGACCGACACCCTTCTGGGCTCGACCGGGCGAAGCGGAACGACCGGTGCCGTGACTTTGACCAAATCATTGCCGAATGGATCGATGTTCGCGACCGTCGACACGACTTTGAACCAGAACGGTACGCGAAGCTCGTTCCGGTTCGGGCGCGATCTGACGCTGCCTTCGGGCAAGCTTTCGGGAAGCCTCGGCCTTACACGCACGCCCGGCGGAAAGAGCAATTCGATCGCGGCATTGTCCTATTCGCTGGCGCTCAAGGACAGTGATGTGACGGTATCGCTGAATCGTGCGGTCAGCACCAACTCGGTCAATCAGGATGTGCTCGACACCCGGATAAATGTGACCTACGGGCGCAATATCGACAGTCTCTCAAGGATTGGCGTTACGGTTAACTGGGGCCGTTCGGAAGGTGCCGGCGGCACGGCGATCGCGACGGTCGACCGGGCGACGCTCAGGGCTACCTATTCTCGTTCCCTGACGCAGGATTGGGATATGACCGGCGGCGTCGAACTGCGCCGCAGAACCGACAGCTCGGTCGCGAACGACGCGCAGTCCAATGCCATTTTCCTGACGCTGGACCGCAAGTTTTCGTTCCGCCCATGAACTGACCCGGGATCGGGGGCGTCGTTGGGGTCCAATGAATACCGGTACCTGTTTCGTGCCTGAAACCGTTGTGATGGAATGAGCGATCAATCGACACATAGTTCACTCCGCCCAGTTCCCGCTTCAGCGTCATTGCCCGGGCTGGGTTTCGCGCTCTTTGTGGCCCTGCTGGTCGCATCATTGCCGATTTTCTGGATCGGCTTTCAATCGTTGCTGAAGGCCTGGTCGACTGCAGAGTACAGCCACGGCCCCTTGATCCCGCTCATTTCGCTTTACCTCTTCCTGCGAGAGCTTCGCCGGGCGAAACCGGAAGCGATCGGGGCCGAAAGAACCCGGTGGCCGGGCCTTGCCGTGCTGATGCTGGCGCTGCTGGTTGCGGTGCTGGGCAATCTCATGCGTGTGCCAGACATCGTGACCTATGCGTTCATCCTCTGGGTGGCAGGGGTGGTTCTCACGATCTTCGGCTGGCAGCGCGGGCATCTGCATATGCTGCCCGTCATTCACCTGGTTTTCATGCTGCCCCTGCCGCAAATCCTTTACTGGAAGCTGACCATCTTTCTGCAATGGGTGTCCTCGGCGCTTGGCGTCTGGTTCGTGCAGTTGGCCGGCGTTGCGGTGTATCTCGAAGGCAATGTCATTGACCTCGGGGTTTACAAGCTTCAGGTCGCCGAGGCTTGCTCGGGCCTGCGCTACCTCTTCCCAATTCTCAGCTTTTCTTATCTGTTCTCAATTCTCTACCGTGGACCGATCTGGCATAAACTGGTCTTGTTGATCTCGGCAGCGCCCTTGACGGTGCTTATGAACTCCGTCCGAATTGGCGTGATCGGCATTCTGGTGGATCGATACGGGATCGAACAGGCCGACGGTTTTCTTCACTTCTTCGAAGGCTGGGTGATATTCCTGATCTGTATCGCAATCCTGTTTTCGATGGCAGTCGTTCTGCAAAGAACAACGCCGAAGCCGATGCCGCTATCAGAGGCGATCGATCTCGATTTTGAGGGTTTCGGCGCGATACTGGCGCGCGTCCTTACCTTGCCCGCCACAGCAGGTTTGGCTTCGGCCATGGCACTGACCGCGGCCGTATCTTTGGCCTGGCTTACATTGCCCGCGCCGCAGGCCGCTGCCCCGGACCGCGAGCCCCTGGCGCTTTACCCGCGGACAATTGGCGACTGGCAAAGCGTGACCTTTCCGCTGGAACCCGATGTGGAAAAAGTTCTGGCGGCTGACGATTACATCAACGCATTCTTTCAGAATTCAGCTGTCGAGCAGCCCATCAGCCTGTTTGTCGCCTGGTATGACAAGCAGACGGAAGGGCAGGGGATCCATTCCCCGGAAGTCTGTTTGCCGGCCGGTGGCTGGGAAGTCTTCAGCCTTCAGGAAGTGTCGTTGGACTTGACCGATGTGGGCTATGGCGCGTTCAAGGCAAACCGGGCCGTGATCCAGAAAGGTCTGTCCAAGCAACTGGTCTATTACTGGTTCGAGGGCAGGGGACGGCGGGTTCCGAACGATGTCCGCGCCAAGCTCGCCGTCCTTTGGGACAGCCTTGCGCTTGGCCGGTCGGATGGTGCCCTTATCCGGTACGTGACACCCATCGGGCCGGACGAAAGTGTCGAGATTGCCGAGACGAGGCTGCTGGATTTCATCCGCCAGAGCCTTCTTCCCATGCCGCGTTTCGTACCATTCTGATCGCCGCCCATAAGATGACACGGCGCGGCGCTGCCATCGTCACGGCCCTCTTCCTGCTTTTTCTGGCGCTGCCGGAACTGGTGCTGAGCGGCGCCGATCTTGGCATCTGGGGCAAGGCTGACCTGCGATTGACAGCTTATGAATGGGGCGCATTCTGGCCCGGTCTGCTGGCGGATTGGACGCCGCTTTTCTCCGGTCAGGCATGGGTGATGTTCCTGACTTACGGTCTGATACATGAAGGTCCGGCACATCTGGCGGTAAATGGCGCCGGGCTTGTCGCGTTCATGCCGGGCCTTTTGCGCCGGCATGGATTGATCCGGACGGCCGTTGTCTACGGTCTCGGGCAGATTGCCGGCGCTCTGGTCTTCACGATGCTGGCCCCGGCCGCCACGGCGACGGTCGGCGCTTCTGGCGCGATCTTCGCGCTGGCGGGCGCCACCATGGCGGCTGGCGAAGGGCGCTGGTCCACGCCGAACATCCTGATCGTTCTTTGTGTGGTGCTGCTGGCCGATGCGCTTGGCGGGCTTGCGTGGCAGGTGCATCTTGGCGGCTGCGCCGCCGGGCTTCTGCTCGGGGCCGCGCTTCGGCGGTAGAACGGGGCCGGGCTACCTTCCCATCCGGTCGAAGATCCGGTCATAGGCGGCAAGCAGATTGGGAATTGAATGCGCCCAGCTCAGCCGCTCCAATACCCGCTTGCGCCCGATCCGTCCCATTTCCGCCGCCCTGTCGGGCGCGTCCATCAGTTCAGCGATCTTTGCGGCGAAATCCACCGGGTCATTGGCCCGGGCATAAAGGGACGCCTCACCGGCCGAAGCGCGCCCCTCTTTCAGGTCGAATTGAACCACCGGCATTTCCAAGGTCATGTATTCCATGACCTTGTTCATGGTCGAGATGTCGTTCATCGCGTTCTTGGGGTCAGGGCTGACGCCGATGTCGCAGGAATTCAGCGCGCGCAAGAGGTCTTCGCCGTAAAGCGGCCCGGTGAACGTGAAGTGCTCATCCAACCCTTTGGCGGTGACATCGGCCTGAACCGCAGGAAGTTCCGGCCCGAAACCCACGATGATGAAATGCACATCCTTGCGGCCAAGGTCCCGGATCAGGTGCCGGGCGGCTTCGACAAGAAGATCCATTCCTTCTTGCTGACCGATGACGCCGACATAGCCAAGGACGGTCCCCGCCCCTTTGCGCATTTCGGGATCGGCCGGGCGGATTTCGAACTTTTCCACCTTCGGGGCCGAACGCGCGACAAATACATCCTCGGGTGCCATCCTGCCGCGCCGGATCGCGATTTCGCGAAAGCTCTCGTTTGTCGCGATCGAGACCGAAGCGGTGGCGAATGTCATCCGTTCCCAGATGCGCATGACTTTGTAGAGAAGCCCCTGACGATCGAACTTCGCTTCGAAAAGCTCGGGGCAGACGTCATGATGATCGAAGAGGTAGCGCACCCCGCGTGGCCTGTGCCAAAGGGCCAGCAGAAAGACCAGATCGGGCGGATTGCAGCCATGGATCACGTCAAATCCCTGTTCGCGCCGAACCGTGCGCGCCAGCCGGAACCAGTGCATCAGTGACCAGAGATATTCGCGCGCATAGGCGATGGCGCCGGAATGGGCTTCGACCGGTTCGGGGTAGCGATAGATGTGGATCCCGTCGATGGTTTCCCGGAGCTTGTCCCATCCTCGACCGGTCGGGCAGATGATGCTGACCTCATAGCCTTCCGCCCGCAGCGTGGTCGCTTCGAGCCATACCCTCCGGTCCAGTGGAACAGGCAGGTTCTCGACCACCATCAAAACGCGCCTGGTATCGGTTTGCCGCATTCGATTTCCCTTGCTTTCCGGATCAATGCCCGTGTTGCGGGCTCATCCGCCTGCTCCGGTTACTCATTCAGTTCGTATTCGGCAATTATGGTTCGCTGAAAGGGTGAAAAATTGTCATCCGATATCAATGTGACAATCGTTCTGCCACCGGATGTCCGCCAAAGGCCAATCCCCTCCATATTGTCGAGCTCGCCCGGGCGGGTCAAAAGAAGTTCATCTGCGGCGTCGCGCCAGACGCCATCATCGGGCAAGGCAAGACGCCGGACCCTGCTTTGATAGCCAGTGATCAGGCTATGGCGCCGCTCCAGAAGATAGACCTTGCCATCCGGTCCGATCGTCGCGTCAACCGCATGAAAGTCATCCGGCACGGGCAAAGGCGGACCGGCCTGCCATTCGCCACCTTCCTCGATGTAGGTGGGATACCCCCCATTGCTCTGTGCCTCGACTATGACCATCAGCCGATCATCCGGCAGAACAAGAAGGCTTTCGAACCCTTCATTGCCCCAGATTGCCTTGAACCGGTCCCAGGAACTCAAGGCCACCGGCATCATGTCAGGCGGCGAATAGGCCGCGATGCGGGCATAGCTTTCAAAGGCCACGACAAGCCGCCCCTCGCGGTCGGTCGCCATTGCTTCGGCATCGGCGGTAAAGCCGGAAACTGGTTTGCCCCTGTTTCCCTGGAAACGGTCGTGCCAGATACCCCTTACGCTTGCGATCTTGCCCGAACCATCGCGATTGACCGTTGCCCGGTAAAGTTCGCCCCGGTCGCTGGCTGCGTAGAACGATCCGCCATCCGCCGCGATCACAAGTGCCGAGAAGCCTCCAAACTCATCATCCGGCTCGCTCCAGTCATAGGTGCCGAGCGGTAAAAGCTCTGCGGCCCGTGCAAGGCCAGGTACAAGAACCACGAAAATGGACAACAGGACGGCAGGCATACGGAAACTGTGCAGGCGGCGGCGCGGCATGCTGTCCTGGGCCTCCTCGGACGGTGATGTCCCGACACTAGCAGCATGTGCAAGACGGGACCAGTTCGAGAGCTGATTGCCGAACCTGCACCGCATTGGCTAAGCTCAAACCGAACCAGTCGGAGACACTCATGGCCCTTGCCCCGCGATCGACCCTTGCCCGCATCGGGCGTGCCATTTCATCGGTCGCCGATCCGGCGGTTCTGCTGCATCCGTTCCGGCTGATGCACTATTACGGCTATTCCCATGTTCGTCAGCGCAGGCGCCTTACCCTTGGCCGCGACGTTCGACTTGCCCCCAACGTTTCTTTCGCAAATGCCGAAAGAATCGCGTTGGGAGATTTCGTTCAGGTCGGTGCAAGGTGTTCGCTCTGGGCAGGGAAAAGCACAAGCTGGATCAGGGTCGGGGACCGTACAACCTTTGGACCAGAGGTCTTCGTGACCGCCGCCGACTACGGTTTGGCGGAAGGTAAAAGGATCACCGAGCAGGAAATGGTGGAGCGTGACATCACGATCGGACCGGATTGCTGGATTGGCGCGCGTGCGATCCTGACCGCAGGTGTCACGATTGGCGAGGGCGCGGTCATAGGGGCAGGTTCCGTCGTGACCAAAGACGTGCCGGCGGGCTGCATTGCCGCGGGTGTGCCTGCGAAGGTTATCCGCAAGCGCTAGGCCGTCAACTCCGGCGGATCCGGCGCAGAATATAACCGCGCAAGCCAGACATGGACGCCAGCGCGGCCAGACAGACCAGCGCGACCCCCAGATGAGAGATCTGGAAAATCGACATCCAGGAGGTTTGCGCCGGATAGCTGTGGGAATCGATCACCGCGGCGACGCAGGCAAAGGCTGACAAAAGCGATGGCAAGATCAACGGACGCAGCACCAATCCCGCCCGTTTCGCAGCCAGTCTGAGCGACAGCAGAAATCCCAATACCTCGGCCAGGGAACCGATGGCGATAACCGTAAGAACATTCCCCGTCTGGGTAACCGCGTACCACGATAACGGCAGCGACAGCACCCGAAAGAGGTTAGACGCCATGGCATTTCCGGTGCGTTCGCGCGCCAGCGCAACGGTCGATGCCCCGGTCTTGGCAACACGAACAGCCTGCAACACCGCCATCGGCACCAAAAGGCCCAGGATCCCGCTGTATTTCGCCCCAAGCAGCAGATGCGCCAAAGGTCCGCCGATCAGAACCGTCCCCAGAAGCAAGGCAAGCCCGATGGCCATCCCGGCTTCGACGGTGGTCACGCCAAGCCAGCGGAACGCCTCTACCCTGTCACGAGTGGCGCTGAGTTGCGGCAAGAACAGCGACTGGCAGGCATTGGCCAGAACCAGCGTCGGGGTCAGGGTCAATGTGATCGCCATCGAAAAAACGGCCAGATCGGCCATTCCCAAACGGTTGCCGACGATCAGCCTTTCGCCATTGAACACACCGAAAAGCAGCATTCCGTTCAATAGAAGCGGCCAGCCAAATACGGTTGCGCGCTTCATCAGGCTGAAATCGAAAGCGATCCGATAGGGCCGCTCTGCGGTCAGATGCGACAGGGCCACGGTCGCACCCGACTGAACGAACAGCGAGACGAGCATGATCCGGTAATCGTTGTAGATCAGCGCAATGGGCCACAGGGTCAAGACCGCGACAAGGGGTGGCACCGCGCTGGTGATGACCGAAGGGCCGAATTTCAGATGCCGTTTCAGCCGGTCCATGTCGAAATGCTTCAACCCGTTGACCAAGGGGATGAACGCGATGATCTGATAGGCCCAAGCGATGTGTTCGACCCCAAGAAACCGCGCATAGGGATAAGCGATCACGAACAGCATGAAGCTGGAAATCGCGCCGCGCATAACCTGAAATCCCTGCATCGCGCGCTGAACGTGGGGATCATCGCCGTCCTTGTCGACGACGATCATCTGGTTCAATCCGAAATAGGACAGCATCTCGACGATCGACATCGCCACGGCGAATGTCGATGCGATGCCGTAATCCTCGGGGCTGACAAGGCGCGCGACGATCAGGTTGCGCAGCAGCAAAAGGGCAGAGCCGAAGGCATTGCCCGAAACCAGCATGATCGCGTTTCTTAGCATGGCTGCGTTGCCCGCTCCCTATTCGGCGGTCACCCGGTTTTTGGTGTGGAAACCGCGCGAATTCAAGCCTTTGTGACAGGCGGCCCCGGTTTGGTTGCGGTTTGTTGCCGGATTGCTTTCGATCTGCCAGCCAAACGCATCTATTGGTCTTCGACCCGCCCGCGCAGCGCCTTGATCTCTCCGCGCTGTGATTTTGCCTCAAGCCTGCGCTTCTTGCTTCCCAGGGTCGGTTTGGTGGCGATACGGCGCTTTGGCACCACAAGTGCCGCGGCGATAAGATCGACCAGCCGTGCCCGTGCCAATTCCCGGTTGCGCAGCTGGCTGCGCGTTTCCTCGGCGCGGATCACGATTGCACCATCCCCTGTCCAGCGCCGTCCGGCCAACCGCTTCAACCGCCTTTTGACGGCTTCGGACAGGTGCGGGCTTCTCTCGGCTTCAAACCGCAACTCGACGGCCGTCGATACCTTGTTGACATTCTGTCCGCCCGGACCCGAGGAACGCGAAAAGCTCTCGGTTATTTCCCAGTCGGCGATTGCCACACTATCGCTGATCCGTAGCATGAACCGGGCCTGTCATGTCGCACTCGGCACCATCCGGCCAAGGACGCGCCCGCCCAGAATGTGCAGATGATAGTGCGGCACTTCCTGAATCCCATGCGCTCCGGCGTTCGAGATCGCGCGATAGCCTTGGCCGCCATTCCCGGGACTTACCCCCATAAGTTCACATACCTTGGCCGATGCGCGGGCGAAGTCGGCAATCTCGGCGTCACTCGCGGCGGCGGTGAAGTGGTCATAATTCACGTAAGCGCCCTTCGGGATGACCAGCACATGAACCGGCGCCTGTGGATGGATATCGTGAAACGCCAAGGTATGCTCGGTTTCAAGCACGGTCTTGTTCGGGATTTCTCCACGCAGGATCAGCGCAAAGATATTCCCGGTGTCATAGTGATAGGCCATGGAGTCCTCAGTCGGCGAACAGATGGTCGGCTGCAGCAATTTCATGCGCCGCCTCTTCCGAAATAGACAGAAACATCGCCAATGGCACGGCATTTTCTGTTGGGCCCGCAGATTCCGACACTCGGTAAAGCGCCGGGAACCCCGCATCCTGAATCCGGTCGCTCTCGAACCGCAGGTCATACCGGATCGTTGGCAGAAGCCTCGCCAAGGTTTCGGGTGACGTGTGCTCGCCGGCAAGCCCGACCCGCTTGGCATGGCCAATCAGGTATTCGTCGGAAAAGAGGCAGTCGATTTCCAGAATCTTCGTCTTTGCCCGGTCTCCGCAAAAATCGCGCATCAGATCGATATCGCTAGGGTCCATGCAGACGATCAACCGGTCAGTATCAAGATAATCGAACAGCATCCGCATCAGGGCCCGCCGGTGCCTGGTCCGCTTTTCAAGCGTCGACTGAATTCCACCTAGGTCCGGCAAAGGCGTTCCCTCTTCGTCAAAAAGGTATTCGATTACCGGAATGCCGGTGGCTTTGCCGATGCGGTCGACAAGCCGCTTGGCAACGTGCCATTTCTTGCAGACGACGATCAGCAATTCCCGTTCCCGCCCAAGGCTCGCCTCTGTTTCCCAAAAGCGGCGGGCAAAGCGGCGTCCCTCGCGGCCCCGGCCGGTCAGAAACTTGTAAAGCCCGCGCCCCTCGTTTGAAATCTGAAACTGCTTGCCTTCGGAGGCGTAGAGTTCCCCCAGCTGCGATTTGAGTTTTCGGGCTTCCGGGCTGATCTTGCGCGCGAAAAGGAAGTCCTGGCTGAGCAGCAGGTCGAAATGGTCGTTATAGAACGTCACGGGCATGCCGTAGTCGGAAAACATCAGAAAGGTCAGCGTCCGCGAGCGGATTTCCCTGTCTGGAACCACGTGGCGTACGAGGGTCTGAAAAAACGTCTCGTCCGGAATCCAGGTTGTCCGGAAGAACCGCGTGACATCGCGTCGTTGTGCGACCAGATCAAGAACCGCCTCGATCGTGCGCCGCCTCAGACACCACCACTGGCTGCCGATCATCATTTGCAGATCGGCCGGGATGGCACGTTTCCATCCCATACGCTTTTGAAGATTGTACGACTGGTAGAAAAGCTTTTTGTGCAGCCGTTCGTTGAACCAGTGCCGATAGACCAGCCGGTCACCCTTCATGCCTGTCTTGATCCAGTCCGACTGGAAGAAATCGAAGCTTTCGATATAGTCCGCGTCATCGGCATCCAGAAACCGATGCGCGTATTCGGCCGATTTGATTGCCATGCAATCGCCGGACAGCATGTAGAAATGCGTTGCCGACGGAAAAGCGGTTATGGCCGCCTGAACGGCATTGAGCGTCGCCTGCACAAGGCTCCACTCACCCCAGCCACATTTGACGCGTCTCTTGGCGAAGGTAACATTGGGGTTGCCGGCCAGCGCAGACTTGATCATGGCAAAGTCCGACGATCTCGATCGTGCATCGAAATGAATGGCCATGCAGTCACCGGCAGCCGTCAGACGTTCGGCCTGCCGGATGATTCCGGCGGGATCCTTGTGAGAAAGCAGGATGAAGGCGATCTTGGACATGTGCCGGACTTGTAAACACCAGTTCTGGAATTGTTTCCAAAAATGCTTTATCGGCCGTTGAAAAAACAGAGTTTCTTTGCTTTTTAGGCCACAATTGTTGCGTATACGACAGGCACTCGTGCCGACCCTGTAGGAATATTGTGATGGGATTTCCCGGAACCTGGATGACGGAAAGCGAAAGCGTGGTCTACCGCGTCGTGCCGAAATGCGCCTGCTCGACCATCGGCCAGATCATGTTTTACTCCGATCACGGCAAGTTTTTCGACGGCGACATTCATGATGCGACCGGCGGGTTGCACAAGTGGTCGCAGGAAGACAGTCAAGCCAAGATCGAAGCGAATGTGAAGTCGCACAAAAGCTATGCCTTCACCTGCGTACGCAACCCGTACACGCGCATTCTTTCTTCGTATTTCGACAAGATTTGCGGCATCCAGCGAAACGGAAAGCGTTACCGTGGCAACCTGGTGCCGATGCTGATCCAGAAATACGGCATCGAAGTCGGAGACCCTGAAAATGGCTTCGAATTCGATCAGATCAAAAGTTTCCGGCGGTTCCTGCTTTTTGCGCGCGACACGATCCGCTGGCGGCGGCCGATGGAACCGGACATTCACTGGTCAGCCATGTCCGGACATATCGCGACCTATATCGTGAACGGCGGACGTTATGACAACATCTTCTTCACCGAGAAATTCAACGACGGCATGCAGGGCGTTCTCAAGAACATCAAGACAGCCAAGAAGGTGAATCTGAAGAAGATTCCGAAATTCAACGAAAGCGAGGGTCACGGCCCCAAGCGTGCGCATCCGGTCGAGGATTACTTTGACGACCTGTCGATGCACCTGGTCTATGAGATCTACAAACGCGATTTTGAGTTGTTCAAGTACGATTTCGAAAATCCGGGCAACAAGATGCCCATCGGCGAAATCGACCTTGATGAGGTTCACGCCAAACTGGGCAGCTAAACGGCCGGATGGTCGCGCGCGCCACTTGCAAGGTGACCTGGGCCTCCGCTTGGCTTGGTCGATGTCAGGGTTTGCACCGCGGGTGAAACCTGGCCCGGTCTCAGACCCGTAATCCGCAAGAAATTGCGCTGGGCGCAAAGTCGGGATCACCACCGCCCGAGCGCTGCCTCATCGTCGTCCCTTGCCTGGACCCAGGCCGAACCTTCGCGCCGGATTTCCTTTTTCCAGAACGGCGCGCGCGACTTGAGATAATCCATGAGGAATTCCGCCGCCTCGAACGCCGCGGCACGATGGCGCGCGGCGGTCGCAACCATCATGATCGCCTCCCCGGGGGCAAGGGCGCCAAAGCGGTGGATGACAAGCAAATCCGCCAGATCCCATCTGCTCATTGCAGCGTCCGCAATAGCGCCCAGCGCCTTTTCGGTCATCCCGGGATAGTGCTCGATCTCCATTGACGCAAGATCGCCGCTGTCATCCCGCACGACGCCAAGAAAGCTGACCACTGCCCCGACATTGCGCCCGTCCTGTCCGAAGCGACCGCATTCCTCGCCAAAATCGAATGGTTCGCGCTGGACGCGGATATGCATGGTCACCCCCCCGTCATCGGGGGGAAGAACGCAACTTCGCGCACCCCGTTCAGCGGTGCGGAAAACTCTGACAACTGCTGGTCGAGAGCGACCCGCAAGGCCGAGACGTCCGCGAAAGCCGCCGCATAGCGCGCGTCGCGCCCGCTCAGTTCAGCCACGAGATCAGCCACGGTTTCGGCCTTGGTTTCGATCTCTTCACGCGGCAGCCCGATGCGTTCGCGCACCCAGGCAAAATATAAAACGTTAACCATCAGTCGTCCCGCAGAAAGGGCAGCGCCTTTCGGAAATAGTCCCAACCGGTGAGGAACGTAAGAACCGCCGCGATCCAGATCAAGCCAAGCCCCACCGTGGTCGCATAGGAAGAACACCCCCTGACACCGCAGGATCGGATCGGATCGGCCAACCCTTTGGTGACCAGATCGGCATATTGATCGGGGGTCAGGCCGCGCCGGGCAATGCCCTCAAGATGTTCAAGGCCCGTTCCCAGAAAGAGGATCGCAATCGCGACCATCTGTGCCGTTGTTTTCCATTTCGCCAGTTTGGTGACCTTGAGTTGGCTGGCGCCGGCCCCAAGGTATTCGCGCAGGCCCGAGACAAAGACTTCGCGAAACAGAATGACCGTGGCTGGCAGGATCAGCCAAGGGTTCATTCCGGAATATCCCGTCAGAACCATGATGGCGACGACGACCATTGCCTTGTCGGCAATCGGATCCAGCATCGCGCCGAACCGGCTTTCCTGTTTCCAGGCGCGGGCAAGATAACCGTCGAAATAGTCGGTGATCGCGGCCACGATGAACAGCGTAAGCGCAAACCAGTCGGCCCAGGGTCTGTGAAAATACAAAAACATGACCGCCACGCCTGGCGCGGCAAGCAGGCGCAGAACCGTCAGGATATTCGGGATCGTCCAGGTCATTCCTGATGAATATCCTAAGGCGCCTCTGCGCGAAAGATGCGCTTCAAGCCCATGCGCGGGATCAACCTGCCGCAGCGCGCAGTGCCATGTCAATCGCCCTCCAAAGCTCGTCGAGCGGTTCGCATCCCACCGATAGGCGGACAAAACCCGGATCGACCGCGTCGCCCCAGCGGGCGCGCCTTTCGGCCGAACTGTGAACACCCCCGAAAGAGGTTGCCGGGCGCAGCAACGGGCACCCGTCAATGAACCGCTCTGCGGCGGTTTCACTTTTCAGCGTGACGCCGATCAGAAAACCGAAACGGGCCATCTGCCTTGCGGCGACCGCATATGCCGGATCGGCGACCAACCCGGGGTAGCGAAGCCCCGCCACCGCGCCGTGATCTGCCAGCCTCTCGGCCAGAATGCCCGCGGTGGTGCACATCCGGTCAAATCGCATCTCAAGCGTTTCAAGGCTGCGATGCAAAAGCCAGGCCTCGAATGGCCCCGGAATGGCGCCCGACAGGCGCCGCCAGTCACGCAGCGCGTTCAACGTCAGATCGTCCTTGCTGGCCACGTGCCCGGAGAGAAGATCGGAATGCCCCCCTGGCGCCTTGGTATCCGCGGCGACGACGATATCTGCCCCAAGGTCAAGGGGACGCTGTCCAAAGGGTGTCATGGTCGTGTTATCGACAACCGAGATCCCACCCGCCGCGCGGACTGACGCGGCCACCCGCGCAAGATCGCATGTCTCAAGGCCCGGATTCGAAGGGGTTTCGACAAAGACCATCCGGTAGCCTTCAAACCCGCCGATCTCAAAATGCCGCGTGGGCCTTGTGTCAATGCCGATGCCCAGCCCTTTCAGGAAGCGTTCGGCAAAGACCCGGGTCGCGTAATAGCCGTCGCTTGGCAGCAACACCCTGTCACCCGCTTTCAGGAGCGCAAGGAATACCGCCGAAATCGCGCCCATGCCCGAGGGAAAAAGCAGGGCAGGGGCGCCTTCAAGATGGCTGATCGCATGTTCCGCGGTTTCCCATGTCGGGTTGTCACTGCGGCCATATCCGGGGTGTCCGGCGGGATCACCGGGAAGATGGTACATCGAAGCCAGCGTCAGCGGCAGGGCGATCGGATCACCCTTGGCAAGCCTCTGGCCACGCAGATGCAAAAGCTCTGCCGCCTTTTTGCTGTCACGGTCGTTCATAGCTCCGGCCTTCGCTGCTTCTGACCATCACTTGATATCTCCCGGCCGCGGGATGTTCACCTGCCGGAGTGAAAAAAATCATAGACCGTCTGGGCCATCTTTTCGGAGATGCCTTCAACCGCCTTGAGATCGTCCAGCCCCGCACGTGAGACCGCCTTGGCCGATCCGAAATGCTGCAGCAACGCCCGTTTTCTCGCGGCTCCGACCCCGGGCACATCGTCGAGAGGTGTGGCCCCTACCGATTTCGCACGCTTGGCGCGGTGCGCACCGATCGCCCAGCGATGGGCCTCATCACGCAAGCGTTGAATGAAATAAAGTACCGGCGAATTATGTGGCAAAGCGAACGGGGCCTTTCCGGGCCTATGGAACTCCTCTTTGCCGGCGTCCCGATCAACGCCCTTTGCAACACCTACAAAAACAATGTCTTCGACGCCAAGTTCGGCCAGGGTTTCCTGAACGGCCGAGACCTGACCGGCGCCCCCGTCGATCAGCAAAAGATCGGGCCAGGCTTCGCTTTCACGGTCGGGGTCTTCCTTCAAAAGTCGCTGGAACCGCCGTGCAAGCACCTCTTTCATCATGCCGAAATCGTCGCCCGGCGTCAGGTCGGTGCCTTTGATGTTGAATTTGCGATACTGGCTTTTGATGAAGCCTTCCGGGCCGGCAACGACCATGCCCCCAACCGCATTGGTGCCCATGATGTGCGAGTTGTCATAGATTTCGATCCGCCGAGGAGCCGTTTCCAGGCCAAGCGCGTCGGCAAGCCCCTCCAGCAGTTTCGACTGGGCGGCGCTCTCGCTCATCCGGCGGGCGAGGCTTTCACGTGCGTTGCGTGCCGCATTCTCGACAAGCTCGGCCTTTTCCCCGCGCTGGGGCATCGATATCTCGACCTTTCGGCCCGCCCGGTCAGACAGCAGTTCGGTCATCAGATCTTCGTTTTCGATCCGATGCGAAACCAGGATCAGCCGCGGCGGCTCCTTGTCGGCATAGAACTGGCCAAGGAACGCTTCCAGCACTTCGGGCGCGTCCGCGCCTGACCCTGTCTTCGGATAAAAGTCGCGATTGCCCCAGCTTTGATTGGCGCGGATGAAAAAGACCTGCACACAGGCCTGACCGCCTTCCATATGCAATGCCACAATGTCCGCCTCGGCCACGCCGCGTGGGTTGATGCCCTGAACCTGCTGTATCTGCGTCAGTGCCTTGATCCGGTCGCGAAGCGCTGCCGCACGCTCGAACTCCATCGCCTCCGATGCCGCTGCCATGTCAGAAGCCAGCCGTGACTGAACCTGCGTCGAACGGCCCTGAAGGAACCGTTCGGCATCTGCGACAAGGGCGCCGTAATCGGCCTCGTTCACATACCCGACACAAGGCGCGGCGCAACGCTTGATCTGAAAAAGAAGGCACGGACGGGTGCGCGACGAAAATACCGAATCCGTGCAGCTGCGAAGCAGGAACACCTTTTGCAACTGGTTGAGAGTTCGGTTTACCGCGCCTGCGCTGGCAAAAGGCCCGTAGTAATCGCCCTTTTCCTTCTTGGCGCCACGGTGCTTCTTGATTTGCGCGAAGGCGTGTTCTTTCGAAACCAGAATGTTGGGAAAGGATTTGTCGTCGCGCAGCAGCACGTTGAAATAGGGCTTGAGCTGCTTGATCAGGTTCTGCTCCAGCAGAAGCGCCTCGGTTTCGGTCCGCGTCGTCAGGAACATCATCGATCGGGTGGCCTCGATCATCCGTGCGATGCGCGCGGAATGGCCGGAAGGCCGGGCATAGTTCGAGACGCGCGCGCGCAGGTTGCGGGCCTTGCCGACATACAGAACCCGGCCTTCGGCATCGAGCATGCGGTAGACACCGGGCTGCGAAGACAGCGACTTCAGGTAAGTCCCGATAAGGTCGTAGCCTGATCTGTCTTGCGCCGTTTGGTCACCCATTTTGCTCTCCCCTGTTGTGCGTCTTGATTCTTCCCGCGCTGCAATCTTACGGGCACGAGTTCAAGAGAAAACCTTTCCACGGATTCTGTGGATAACTCTGTCGAAAAGTTTAGTGCAGCCGGAAATTTCCCTTGTGTCTGGCGGGGTTCACCGGAATGCCTATTTTTTAAGCAGATAAATAAGCGTCTGTAAATTAACAATATTTTTCGTGATAATCGCAAATCTCTGAAAATGTTGAAAGATTCGTAACAGGTTCATGACCCTTTTCGAGGAAGTGGACAAGTCAACCCCCGACCGAAAAAAAACTGGAGCGGATGGGCGTCGATTTGGCCCGGTCGGGAAGGTTGCGAATGGGCCTGCCGCGACAGGATTCGGGCCGCCGGTCTGGTCTGCCTCGCGAAGATCCTGACCCGGCCTAAGACTTGCAGTCGCAACCTGAACTGCCGATTTTCGGGCGGCCGCAGCGCTTGCAGCGTTCCATGCGGCCCTTGTCCCGGCCGAGCCTGCGGAAGCGTAACCGGCCAAACATCGCCAGAACGGCCATGAAGATCAGAAGCAGTGTAATGGCCTTGATCATGTCACAGACCGTAGCGAGCCCAAAGCGCGCGCTCTTCGGCCACATCGATTGCGTCATCGATCAACCTGGCGCCAAACCGCTGAAAGAACGACCGCTTCACGCCATAAGGCATCAGCCTGACCTTGTCGCCATAAAGCGCCTTCAGCTTGGGCACCATCTGCGCGACCCCGTCCGCGATGCCAACCTCTACGGCTGAGTTCCCGACCCAGACATCGCCGGTGAAAAGGTCGCGATCCCGTGCAAGGCGCGTCCCGCGCCGCGCCGAAACGTGGGTCTTGAAGGCTTCGTGGATCGGTTCAAGGATCGCGCGAAGGCGGGCGACGTCTTCGGGCTTTTCCGGCTGGAACGGGTCAAGCAAGCTCTTCGATTTGCCGGCCGTATGCACCCGGCGCTCGATCCCGTGCCGGGAAATCAGTTCCGAAAAGCCAAACCCGGCCGAAATGACGCCGATCGAACCGATGACCGAACTGTCATCGACCCAGATATCGTCCGCCGCACAGGCCAGCCAGTATCCCCCCGACGCGGCGACATCCTCGACAAACGCGTGAACCGGGACGCGCTTGTCGTCAGCCAGCCGCCGGATCCGCGCGGCAATGAGCGATGATTGAACGGGTGATCCGCCGGGTGAGTTGATCACCAGCGCCACGGCCGCCGGTTTGCCCTTCCGGAACGCCTTTTCGACAATCGGCGCCAGTGACACATCGTTCAGCGCGGCGCCGCCGCCCGGGCGCGATCCGGTGCTGATGACACCTTGCAGCCTTATGACCGCCACGCGGGGCGGCGATTTCATAAATGGGATAAATCGTTTCATGACGCAGATGTAATCGCGCCTTTCCCCGGCTACAATAGAAGGCGGAACCCAAAGCGGTCAGATCCCGTAGCGGCTGGCCGTGAGACCTTCAAAATCGATCTCCGGCTTTCTGCCCAGAACGATGTCGGCGACGGCCTTGCCCGAACCGGCGGCCATGGTCCAGCCCAGGGTTCCATGCCCGGTATTGAGGAAAAGGTTCCTGTACCGCGTCGGGCCAAGAACCGGGGTTCCATCCGGCGTCATTGGACGCAGTCCGGTCCAGCCCTCTGCAAGCGCCAGATCGCCGCCCTTGGGGAAAAGGTCGTTGATGACATGACGTACCGTATCGGTCGCGTGCGGTCCAAGGCGGTTCGAGTATCCGGCAATCTCTGCTGTTCCGGCCACGCGGATACGGTCCCCAAGACGCGTGATCGCCACCTTGTGGGTCTCGTCCATGATCGTTGACTGCGGGGCAAATCGATCATCGGTCACTGGCAGAGTGACCGAATATCCCTTGACCGGATAGACCGGCAACCGGATATCGATCGGATCAAGCAGCTTCGGTCCGAACGTCCCAAGCGCCGAGACATAGGCATCGCCCTGAACGCGCCCAAGGTCTTCGGTCATCACGCCTTTCACGCGGTCACCGTCGACCTGGATCAGGCGAATTTTCTGGCCATAGTGAAACTTTGCCCCAAGGGCCGCGGTCTTTTCCGCCAATGAAACCGTGAACATCCGGCAATCGCCGGTTCTGTCCGCTGTCAGGCGAAGGCCGCCGACAAACTTGTCGCGCACTTCGGCAAGGGCGGGTTCCGCGGCGATACAGCCATCCGGGTCCAGCACTTCGAACGGGCTGCCGAATTCGGCCAGAATATCCTGATCGGCTTGTGACGCTTTCAGCTGCTTCCCGGTCCGGAAAAGCTGCAACGTTCCTTTTTCGCGCATGTCGAATTCGATTCCGGCGTCCGCGACAAGCTCGGGCAAAAGGTCGCGCGAATAGTTCGAAATCCGGACCATGCGGGATTTGTTGAGCGAGTAGGCCTCTTCCGTGCAATTCGCCAGCATCCTTGCGCCCCAGCCCCACATGCGCGGGCTGATGAGCGGCCAGATGAACAAGGGGCGGCGTTTCATGAAAAGCCATTTGAGCGCCTTCATCGGCACCCCGGGTGCAGCCCACGGCGAGGTCATGCCATAGCTGAGTTCGCCCGCATTGGCATAGCTTGTCTCCAGACCGGGTCCCGGCTGACGGTCAAGCACGACAACCTCGGCCCCCTGACGGGCAAGGTAATAGGCAGTAGTGACGCCAATCACCCCTGCGCCCATGACGACGACTTTCACCTGTTTTCCCCCCGATCGACAGTGTTGCGCGCGCTACCATAGCATGGACGTTTCGGCAATCGGGTCAATAACCCGGGGTTCCAGGGCTATTCCGGCTGGAACAGAACGCGAAGGCCAGAATACCCGGTGTGGGCATTCTGGCCAGCCAGGTCACAGCCCGCGGGGAGCCACGCGGGCCGTGTCGATCGCGTGTCAGGGCCGGGTAACCGACCAGCCAGACAGCATACCGTCGGCATCAGGATCGCTGAAGCGGTAAACCGGTCCGATCTTGTAGACCTCGCTGCATCTTTCGGGGCCACCTTCTCCGTTTTCACGGCAATAATCGCCGTTGGCAAAACGCCAGGTGCCCACCGGATACGTTGTGGACTTGTCATTATCAAAGCTCTGGTGCGTGCCATTGCTGCGGATCACCCATGTCCAGCCGTCGCCGACAAGTGTCACATCGACCAACTCGGCCCGAAACGCGGCCTCGTCAAGCTGGACACCGCCCAGCGCAACAGCTTCATCCGTGGTCGTGGCGGCGCGCGCGGCGTCCGCAGAAACGCCCGAGCTGCCGGTTTCGGAAACGCAACCCGCAATGAAGACCACGGCGGCAATCCCAATCGAAGAAAAATGCTTCATGTACCCCTCCCTGAAAATTCATGCGCATCCAGAATGTCGGATTCTACCCGGGGCGCATGACCCATTTGGGCTAAGCGCGGGTGGCGCAATTGTGATAGTCTTTTCCAATTCAACGATGAGGTGCCGGCATGCGTATAAGCATTCAGGACGTCGTGGACCTGACCAACCGGATTTTCGCCGCTTCGATAGACCCTGACGGGTGGCAAAGTGTCATTGATGAAGTCGGCCGACTGAGTGGTGGGGTTCGCACCCATCTTTTCATGCATGATCAAACCCTTGGCCGGGCTGCGGCGCAGGTCAGCTCGGGGTATGATCCGGACTATGTGCAGTCATTTCTTGACTATTACTCGGCCATCAACGCTTGGGCTCCGGTTTTTGCGGCGAGCCCGAGCGGAACCGTTCTTGCCGCCCACATGATGTGCCCTGACGAAATCATCGAAAAGACCGAGTTCTACAACGACTGGGTATTGCCTCAGGAAGATCTGATGGGGGGAGGGGGCGCGGTCATCTGGAACGATGACAGTCGAACGGTTTTGTTCGGCGGAAACATCCGAAGAAAGGACCGTGACAAACTGGAAGCCGACTGGATGAGGCTGGCCGCAATCCTCGCGCCGTCGCTGCGTCAGGCGTTCGAAATCAACCGAACGCTGATGGGAAAATCACTGGAACAGCTGGCGCTGAGTGCGAACGAGCGCGGCCATCCGGCGATACTCGTCGTCAACAGCCGGCGGCAACTGCTTTACGCGAACCCCGTCGCGCAGGCGCTGCTGGAGGATGGCGGTGTTGTCACCTGTGACGGCAGCTGTCGGGTCGATTTCGCGCAACAACCGGCCGCGGTTGCCTTTTCGGGCGCGATCTTTGCGATCCGATTGTCCGACATGACACATGCGACCGAATTTCACGCTTCCGAACCTGCGTCGGGAACGCGGTATCTGTGCCGGACAGCCCGGCTTCCCTGCGACGGCCCGCACCACTGGTCGTTCCTCTCGCTGATCGGCGCAGGCGAGCAATGCCTTCTGGTCACGCTGCAACAAGTGGCGACCAAGCAGGATATCGTCTCGCATCTCATGGAGCAATTCGGGCTGACCCCGCATGAGGCTGCAACATCTCTGGCCCTGACCGAGGGGAAAAGCCCCACGGATATTGCCGAAGCACGCGACGTAAGCATTCACACCGTGCGCAACCAGCTGAAATCCGCGATGACCAAACTCGGGGTCCACCGCCAGTCCGATCTTGTTCGCGACGTTGCCCTTGCCGCCAAGCGTTTTGAGGGTCGGCGGATCTAAAGCGTCAGGTGCCGAACCCGCGCGCCCCATTCGATCGACGCCGCGTGAAGGCGATCGATCGTCAGTTCGTGGCGCACCTCTTCAAGAAGCCGCAACTCGGCCTGACGCAGCTTGCCATCGGCGGCCGCGACATCGCAGGCCAGGGCATAGGCGGTTTCCCAAAGCCGTTCGGGCAATGCATCCCGGATCATGGCGAACAGCGTATCAAGCCCGTCGTCTTCTTCCATGAGGGAATAGACCGTCGCGGCGACTTCCCGGACATTGTCGATGTCGTAATCGGCAAAAACCGGCATGTGGTTCACCTGCCGTTCGATCGCAACCAGTTCCGATGTTCGGATCGCCTCGTCCGATACCGATACGGTCACCATGATCGCGACAAGCGCATCCTGAGCGGAGAAGGCGGGAAGGGTATGGGTCACGGCAGCGGGTCCTCATCTCGTTCCCTTGCTAATTATTGACGATCAGCCACCCGTTCAATAGGAACCGGTCCTTGTGGTACGATGGGTGCCGCACTTTCGGGAAATTCGATCATGTCCTCACTGCGCGATGCCGCGATGAACTCCAAAGCCTGGCCTTTCGAGGAAGCACGCCGCGTTCTGAAACGCTATGAGAAGGCTCCGCCCGCAAAGGGCTATGTGCTGTTCGAAACCGGATACGGACCGTCCGGCCTTCCGCATATCGGCACCTTTGGTGAGGTGCAGCGCACGACAATGATCCGCCGTGCCTTCGAAATCATCTCGGATATCCCGACAAGGCTCATCTGCTTTTCGGATGACGTCGATGGCATGCGCAAGGTGCCGGACAACGTGCCCCAGCAGGAAATGCTGAAGGCCAACCTGCAACGACCGCTGACATCGGTGCCCGACCCTTTCGGCGAATATGAAAGCTTCGGCCACCACAACAACGCCATGTTGCGGCGGTTTCTGGACACTTTCGGTTTCGAATACGAATTCATCAGCGCGACCGAGTTCTACAAATCCGGGCGCTTCGACGAGGTTCTGCTGCGCTGCTGTGAACGCTATGACGCGATCATGAAGATCATGCTGGCAAGCCTGCGCGAGGAACGCCAGCAGACCTATTCGGCGTTTCTGCCCATTCACCCCGAAACCGGCCGCGTTCTCTACGTCCCGATGAAAGAGGTCAACGCCACGGACGGCACGATCACGTTCGACGATGAGGACGGGCGCGAATGGACGCTTCCCGTCACCGGCGGCAACGTGAAACTACAGTGGAAGCCCGATTTCGGCGCGCGCTGGGCGGCGCTTGGCGTCGACTTCGAGATGTATGGCAAGGATCACAGCACAAACACGCCGATCTATGACGGCATATGCGAAGCGCTGGGTGCCAAGGCGCCGGAACACTTCACCTATGAGCTGTTCCTGGACGAGCACGGGCAGAAGATCTCGAAGTCGAAGGGCA
>JAGRDO010000185.1 GCA_020447005.1 Paracoccaceae bacterium | reverse complement strand
GAACCCGAGCGCGCCTCCCGCGTCCTTCGCCTTGGTGATGCGGATATTCGGGGCGGGGTAGAGCAGGATCTCCTCGGCCCGGCCCGCCGAGGTTTCGGCGGGCGTTCGGCGCTGACGTGCTTCCACCGGAAGCCCGTCCGGGCGCGCCTTACCCAGTGCCCCAATGCCGGATCTCCACCGGCCCCATGTAGAGCGTCACGTCCTGGGCAAGCGTGATCGGGTCGACCTCGACCTTCTTCAGCCGCGCCCCGTCGGCGCCATAGACATAGGTGGTCACCCGGCCCTGATAGGTCACCGAAAGCGGCCGGTTCTCGCCATCATAGCTCATCACCTTGCCACCGAGGCCCTGGGTCATGTTGCCGTTCGGATCGTAGGCAAGCGTCTGGGCCGGGCCGGAGGCGGGGGTGACGGAGACGGGCGCGTGCTCGGCATGGCCCGTGTTGCCGAAACCGGAACAGAAAGGAGAGCCGCAGACAAAGACAAAAACTTCCTCAATGCACCCAGGAAATTGCGTCGCCTGACAGTCAGTGAGGACGCAGCCCTGTCAGACGATTTCCGTCCCACGCAATTTCTCTAAACCGACTTGGCGATTGGAAGAACAAACACGTCTTTGTACATTCTCTTTGCGGGCAAGCTGTTTATTTTACTTGCGAATTCAGTCCAATTTTCGAACTCTTCGCCTTTTAGTCTTTTGGCCACTGCATGCATACGAAAGTTAATGTAGGCAGCAATGAACCGTCTGTCTTCGCTTGTCAGAGTTTCATCGCTAGTGATCCACTGCCTGGCTTTTTTGTAGTGTTTGACTGCATCTGCGTAGCGCTGCTCAAATAGACAAAGGTCGCCGAGAGTGACCGTGCCGGCAACGCTCTCACTATTTTTCGCAACAGCGCGTTCTGCAAGAATCCTAGCAGTGCCATAGTCCCTTTTCGCCAATGCCCGCGAAATCCGGTCAAACAATAGAGCGGTAGAAATTTTTGATGCGAGACCCATCTTCGAGCTCCCTTGTCAAAAGAAGAATTCCTTCAGAGCGTCACCAATCGCTTCTAACGCCTTCGCAATTCCGTCAATAATGTTAGCCTTTTTCCCTTTTGGTTCAACGCCGGGGCCGGTTGGATCTGGCTCTTTGATGGGGTACCGCCCTCCCCGAGGGTTGTAATCCTCCGAAGCACCGATTTCAGTGTCCAGATCATCGACGTCGATATCGTCATCGAGTCGCTTTGGTATTCCGTCATCATCTACTTCATATAACCCACCATCCGGTCCAACGATAATTTTCGCATTATCGGCAACTATACTGCCGTTGTCATCAGGATAAGCGTTGTTTTTCGATAGAATGTCCGATTCTGGTTCGATCGTTATCGGCTTTACATCAGTCGCACCAACAAGCTTTTCTAGCGCCTCTTTAACTGCACGAATGGTCGCACCACTTGGAAGTGCAGCGCTACCGCCTGTAAAGGAACCGCTCCCTCCCACGAAAGGCTGCGTCATCCTCAGGCCGCTTCTATTGAACCGCCCCAGCGGATCGCTCAAGAGTACATCGTTCCCACCCGGATCCCTCCCATTCACCGGATCGTTGAAGCTGTAGGAATACCTGTTGGTCCCCACTCCCGCCCGCGTCACCTCCTACCAGCCCGGCTGGACGAACATGCCAAGCTTGGGGTCGTAGTACCTCGCGTTGAGGTATTGCAGGCCGGAGGTGTCGTCGTAACGCTCGCCGATGAAGCCTTTCGTCTCCTTCGGCGTCGAGAGGGTCAGGAGCTGCTCCGCCTCCTTGGCCCAAAGGGGCGGTAGGTGGAGCGTTCGGCGGCGAGGCCGGTCTCATCCGTCGCCGCGCGGACCCTCCCGGCCCGCCGAGGTTTCGGCGGGCGTTCGGCGCTGACGATCCTCC
The DNA here is from genome assembly GCA_020447005.1 of Paracoccaceae bacterium. Taxonomy (GTDB): domain Bacteria; phylum Pseudomonadota; class Alphaproteobacteria; order Rhodobacterales; family Rhodobacteraceae; genus Albidovulum. The sequence continues at coordinate 7,562 of JAGRDO010000185.1, read as the reverse complement.
ACCGGAGGATTGTCCGGGCGCGCCTCACCCCAGCCGGTCCATGTGCAGCGTGTTGACCTTCGTGATCACCGCCCCGCCCGCGTCCTGGACGTGAACGCTCTGTGGTTCGGTTCCGCAACTGTGGTCACATGCGACGCCAAATTTATTCTCGAACACCCAGGAGGGTGTAAAGCTTTGCGGAAAGCCTGACCAAAAAAGTTGGATCGGGTGGCGAAGGAACCATCACTTGAGTGTCCAAATGACCATCTTTTGCCGTCACATGATCGACCTTGGCAACGCACTGATAATCCGAAGAAGATCCGTAAAAGACATATGTAACTTCACCGTAGATTTCCGAATTTCTACAAGTATAAAATAGATATGAAATATCTTCCAGTGGATTGTCACTTTTCCACGTATCTTCACCTGTCAATTTGGCGGACATGAAGCAGGCAGCAATATCTTTACTGGTCAGGTTCATAGTGTCCGGCATGCGAATACCGCAATGACCAATGCCATATTTTTTTGAAATACCGTCCACAAACTCTTTCGGTTTTTCTGGAAAACGCCAAAGTGCAAAAACATGGTCTATATCTTGAGAAACGACGCCCCACAGAATAACTCCGATGAATAAAATAGATATTGAAATTTTCTTGTGTATCACCACGCTATTTGCCCCCAGGCTTCGAAGCTATAGGATCGGTCAAGCACGGTCAGGATGTTCGCATCGCTGTATCTCGACTCATATCGAGGGTCAAACCCTCCGAATCCACCCGGAGCAACGGCCATCTCATTCGCCCCGTTCATGTTGGGGCGGGCTCCCGCCAATGCAATCGCCATGTTCGTAATCTGGTTGCTACCGTCAAGTTCGAAGTTGTAACGTTGATTCTGGTTCAATTCGGCCACACCATCTATTATTTCGAATTTTCCATCCGGCGTCACGGTGATTTTTCCCGTCAAATCAAGCTGTATATCTCCTAGTATCCGACCAGCCTCTGTAGTCGCCTTCGCAGAAAGCCCAATCTTGATGGCAAGGCCATCTATTCTGAATTCGGCCGACCTACCTGTTGCAAGCGCTCGTTCAATGGCCCGCTTGAGGTCGCTCGCTTCATAGTACGCCTTAACTCTGGGGTTGGTGCTGTTAATGTATTTTTCAATTGCCGTTCCGATACTCAACAAGTTATCTGCACCGAGTTTGGACGGATCAAGTACGTAGCGCGTCTTCTTATCATAAATTGACGCATCTGCGACAGCGTCTTCGGACTGTCGCGGGTCGGCTTTTTCCTTGGGTTCGTTCCAATGCCCACTGCACTGGTCCTTGTCGGTGTTGCAATGCCCACTGGGATCGCGCCCGTTCACCGGGTCGTTGAAGGAATAGCTATACCTGTTGGTACCCACGCCTTGTTTGGTCACCTCCCACCAATCCGGCTGGAGGAACATGCCAAGCCTGGGGTCGTAGTACCTCGCGTTGAGGTATTGCAGGCCGGAAGTGTCGTCGTAACGCTCGCCGATGAAGCCTTTCGTCTCCTTCGGGGTCGAGAGGGTCAGAAGCTGCTCGGCCTCCTTGGCCCAAAGGGGCGGTAGGTGGAGCGTTCGGCGGCCAGCCCCGCCTCATCGGTGACGGCCCGGACCATCCCGGCCCGCCGAGGTTTCGGCGGGCGTTCGGCGCTGACGATCCTCCACCGGAGGATCGTCCGGGCGCGCCTCACCCCAGCCCGTCCATGTGCAGCGTGTTGACCTTCGTGATCACCGCCCCGCCCGCGTCCTTCACCCTGGTGATGCGGATGTTCGGGGCGGGGTAGAGGAGAAACTCCTCGGCTCGTCCCGGCCCGCCGAGGCTTCGGCGGGCGTTCGGCGCTGACAGGCTTCCACCGGAAGCCCGTCCGGGCGCGCCTTACCCAGTGCCCCAATGCCGGATCTCCACCGGCCCCATGTAGAACGTCACGTCCTGCGCCAGCGTGATCGGGTCGACCTCGACCTTCTTCAGCCGCGCCCCGTCGGCGCCATAGACATAGGTGGTCACCCGGCCCTGAAGGCCACCAGTCGCGACGCGGTGTTGAATGGTTAATGCTCTCTCATTGAGGTCAATACCCGACTAAAACGCAAAGAGCCAATATATGCTAAAAATTCCATTTGCGAACTCTTCGGGATTAATAACATTCTTACGAAAAACAATGAGGTAGTTTGATCCGAGGTGACCGTCAGGCAATTTAATTAATACAGTGTAGAAAACTCCGCAATCGGCTACACTAAGTTTTTCTTTTCCAGAGAATATTCTATTTTTATTTTGTCGTAGTTCCTGCTCCGCGACTTCAGAAATTCTTTTCCGGAAAGAATCTGAGTTGTGGGAGTTCGTTACATCCACGCACGACGGCGTTCCTGTCTCAACGAATTGGAGTGACTTCTCAATAGCTTCGATCTGTGTTTCCGGAGCCGCCATATCAGCGGCAGTTATACCAGAAAGCACTATAGCCAACAGAATTAATTTTTGTGTCAGATTCTTGCGTATATCCATACATGCGATACTCATGTGCTAATTCCTCTAAAGCTACCACCAATAGCCCCATACCTGATTCATCCAGTTATAGACCAGGCCACCAACTTTGGTATCTCTAGCTGTTTTTAAGTCGACAGAACTAGGATAGGGTATCATTCTTTTGCCACTAGGGGACACGCCGGAAGTCCAATGAGTATGGAGCAATCCTAGTGGTGCGCCCGTTGTTCTTTTTCCAGGTATTTCAATATCTGCATAAGTTCCTCTGTAGATTGGCCCGTGGGCGATTGCACCGTTTTGGGATCTATAAAATATTGTCGCGAACTCAACTTGTTCGGCTTGAGAAAGAGCCAATAGTTTTTCTGCGAACTCCGGAACACCTGGTGTCTCCCATATTTCCTGCAGTATCTGCGGCCAGCTTGTTATATCTATTGACGCGACCAATCCATTTGTGTGTGAGAGGAGATGGCCCGAAAGAGCCGTTTGTTTAGCTTTATCAGCATCTAGCCCGTTCTTTTGCGCCGCCCATGTTTGTGCGTCTCCGACGGCTAGCGCTGCTGTTATCCCAGTGCCGCTACATCCGAAACAACCATATGTGGTACCTCCGATATGCACAACTCCGTAGTTTCCGCCCGTTCCCGGCTGCCCAGCATTATTGATATGCTCGACATTTCCGCTCAGTGCGTCGCCGAGGGCCTTGAAACTGTTCTTCACGGATGACTTGAAGTCGTTCCATGCATCCTGAAGCCAGCCGTTCCCGTTCGGATCGAGGCGGTTGATCGGGTCGCCTCCGGCATAGCTATACCTGTTCGTCCCGACACCTGCCCATGTCACTTCCCACCAGTCCGGCTGGAGGAACATACCGAGTTTCGGGTCGTAGTAGCGTGCGTTGAGGTATTGCAGGCCGGAGGTGTCGTCGTAGCGTTCGCCGATGAAGCCCTTGGTTTCCTTGGGGGTGGAGAGGGTCAGGAGCTGCTCGGCCTCCTTGGCCCAAAGGGGCGGTAGGTGGAGCGTTCGGCGGCGAGGCCCGCCTCATCCGTCACCGCGCGGACCCTCCCGGCCCGCCGAGGTTTCGGCGGGCGTTCGGCGCTGACGTGCTTCCACCGGAAGCCCGTCCGGGCGCGCCTTACCCAGTGCCCCAGTGCCGGATCTCCACCGGCCCCATATAGAGCGTCACGTCCTGCGCGAGCGTGATCGGGTCGATCTCGACTTTCTTCAGCCGCGCCCCGTCGGCGCCGTAGACATAGGTGGTCACCCGGCCCTGATAGCTGACCGAAAGCGGCCGGTTCTCGCCGTCATAGCTCATGACCTTGCCGTCGAGGCCCTGGGTCATGTTGCCGTTCGGATCGTAGGCAAGCGTCTGGGCCGGGCCGGAGGCGGGGGTGACGGAGACGGGCGCATGCTCGGCATGGCCGGTATTGCCATAGGCAGATGCGAAAGTCTCCGCCCGAGCCCGCTTCGCTCCGTCTTGAAGTTAGCTTGCGCCGTCAGACCTGCCAGTTCGGAACCCTCGTCCGTGACATTTCAGCTTTGGCAGACAGGCCCATTGTACTCGCCGTGCGTATGTTAGCCAGGACAGTTAAATGGTCACATCAGCGAAAGCTCGTCGCTTTTTCTGCCTTAATGCTTCTCAACGCCCTCTGCTGTCTTACGAAAGAGCGGCCCAGAAGCTTGCACGGAAACACCCAGACCCAAGCCTGCGCAAGAAGAAGCTCTCCAGGCACATAATCTCGGACCCTCATATTTGATCCTCTTTTGTACGCGCCCAAATCTTTTACTTTTACAAATATTGCCGTCCCGCCAAACGATTCCCCCGGTTGCAGTCTGTAAAAGATTCGTTTCGGCTTTTCCTCTATAGGCCAAAGGCCGTAATCCGGAATGTTATCTGGCCGAACCACAAGATTGCCAGATGCAGAAAATACCTCCACAGCAAACGGATTGGGGCCGTCTAGAAGATCTAGACATACTTCATCTTCCAGATTACTCACCAATTCAATTTTAAAGGTTACCTTATTCCCCTGTCTTGATGAAATTATTGGCGCAGATACTGACAGATCAAATTCCGCACTATCTGCAATAATACCTTTTCCTGCACCTTGGCCTTCGGAACAGCCGACTAGAAGCGCGCTAAAAAACGCACATCTAAGTAAGGTCTTCAGCATTTATTAAAACCCATCTTGCACGTAAATGCGTCGTTGAAGTCGGTTATCCCCAGTGCGTGCGCCGCGGCAATACCCTTTGAACGATACCCTAGATAGTCTGTATAACCGGTTTTAGTATTATGATACATAATCACGTTGCGACCGTCGACGTATTTTTTGCCACCAGCACCCAGACTATCATCCAGACCAAGAGACGCGTGTCCCATTTCGTGCATCACGGCGTATCCTCCGTCCGGGCCGCGTTGAAATTTTCCGTCTTTGCCACGCTCGAAATAGCTGTCATAAATCGTCATTTTCTCGGGCGACCCCTTCATCGTACTTGCCCTTACATTGGCGTCTGCGCCGCTTATCTTTTCCCGGGTTACTAGGACACCCTCTCCTTTTTCGCCAATATCCCGCAAAACCTTCTCCAGATCCTCGCGATACTTGGTGATATCCTCCATCGTTACCGTTTTGTCCGGACTGGTTGCTTTCATTCTCTCGATAAGTTCTTGTCCTGCATCTCCCTGGGGGTTCAAACGGCCGGAATTTTCGATTTGCTTTGCCTCTTTGATGTCCCTCTCAGCAGCTTTCCGTGCAGAGTCAAAGTCCTTTTCTAGGCGCTCCCTTTCTTCCTCGTCAATGTCATCTTCGTAGATTTCATGCCCTCCGGGATCGCGCCCATTGACCGGATCATTGTATGCGTAGCTATACCTGTTCGTCCCGACGCCAGCCCGTGTCACCTCCCACCAATCCGGCTGGAGGAACATGCCAAGCCTGGGGTCGTAGTAGCGGGCGTTGAGGTATTGCAGGCCCGAATTGTCGTCGTAACGCCCGCCGATGAAGCCTTTCGTCTCCTTCGGGGTCGAGAGGGTCAGGAGCTGCTCCGTCTCCTCCCCGAAGGGGCGGCAGGTGGAGCGTTCGGCGGCCAGCCCCGCCTCATCGGTGACGGCCCGGACCGTCCCGACCCGCCGAGGTTTCGGCGGGCGTTCGGCGCCGACGCTCCTCCACCGGAGGATCGTCCGGGCGCGCCTCACCCCAGCCCGTTCCTGTGCAGCGTGTTAACCTTCGTGACGACGTTGCCGCCCGCGTTCTTCACCTTGGTGATGCGGACGGGCCGCAAACGGGGCGTCGGTTCGGCGTAGGATAGGCGTAGGACAGGCGTAGTTTTTCCGTAGCTACAGCGCCGAGCGTTGCCGACACGGCTCGCGGGTCTCGGCGCGCCGGATTTCGTGGGGCGGGAGGTTTTGCGGGCCGTTCCGGCGTGAGGCGATGGAGGGGGTCTGGTGCCGGGAGTGTGGGGGTCCGGAGGGACCGTGGCCGCAGTGCGGCCGCGTAAGCCCGGAGGACGGTTGTGCCGCCTCAAGCCGGGCGGGGGCATCGGGGCGCGCCGGTCGGACGGCGGCAGAGGGTCGAGTTGAAGCCGGGAGGGTGAGGGAGGGGATCGGATGTCGAAACATGTGTCGACGCCCCACCGACAGCGTCCGGTCATTCGAGAGAACCTCAAGCTAAGTGGACGGATCAACCATATACCAATCCACATCTAGTGTGCCCTTTTCCCACTCCTCCAACGTAATTTTAGATCCAACTTTTACCTCTGTAGAGTTGTCGTTCGACAATCCTTTGAGAGTGCGACGTGCCAACTCCGGATCCAAAGGGATCAGTATAAACGCTGCACAAAACACAATTTCAGATCTCGAATCTGCAATAATTTCTGTAAAAAATGCTTTGCCCCCATCTGCATGCGATAACCTAATATCCCGTGCAGACCGCATCATTTTGTCAAACGCAGGGTTACTTTTCTTGTGGTTGAATTCCCGCCGGGCCATCGCATAAACATTCGCAGATTTCATAAAGGATTCTTCAGCGGTAGTTTTCTGGATCTTTTTCATAACGCTCCATTTCCTCTTCCAGAAGCTCTTTTCCCCGTCGATATTGCTCTTCGTAAGGTTTGTCGTTAAGCCAATCTCGGAGGGTCTTACCCTGCGTGTAAGGTTGCTTTCCGGCGTAGATGTCCGCCAACCTCTGGTTAACCTCTCTCGGGATGTTCACGATATTGTCGGTGTTGTTGATCATCTCACCCGAGAACTGCGCTCGCGTACATTTTCCCTGACACTGCTCGACAATGTGATGCCAGACTCTTCCCTCTCCTGCTGCACCCAATGCCTCCTTGAACTCCTTAAAGGTCTTGAACTCTTGATAGACGCGACGGCTGGCCGGCCCGATGATGCCCATAGCCTTTAGTGTCTTGGTACCCCGCCTTGTGGCATCTCCGATAGGCCCCGTGAGGGCTCCAACAATGGCTATTGTAGTTTCTAGCGGCCCTTCCGCCTCATAAACGCCTTTGACGTCCCCAATGCCCGGTGTAAAGTCTAATGCTACATCTGCGGCAATAGCGCCGTACGGAGCGACCTCATCTGCCGCACCCCAAAACTGGATTTCTGAAGTGACTAACAAGTCGCGATAGAAATCATCGCGACTGTAGCCGAACGCCTGATGCCCGCTCGGGTCCTTTCCGTTGATTGGATCATTGAAGCTGTAGCTATACCTGTTCGTCCCCTCACCTGCCCATGTCACCTCCCACCAGTCCGGCTGGACGAACATGCCGAGCCTGGGGTCGTAGTACCTCGCGTTGAGGTATTGCAGGCCGGAGGTGTCGTCGTAGCGTTCGCCGATGACGCCCTTGGTCTCTTTCGGCGTCGAGAGCGAAAGCAACTGCCCGGCCTCATCGCAGAAGGCGGCAAAGGGGCCGGTCGGCGGTGGGGTTTTTCTTGGCCAGCGGGGGTTCGCGGGGCGGCGGCCGTGTCGTGACCTTATGTCGTTTTTCGGCTAGATTGCCGCCCCGGTGCCCGCTAGAAGCGCGGCTGAGCCCGTGGCGATGGCGTCGCCGCAGGGGCATGGCCCCGAAGCTTGCGGAGAGGATCCGCCGCAGTCCTGTACGCCGGGAC